>URWS01000162.1 GCA_900551605.1 uncultured Collinsella sp.
AGTCTCGTGGGCTCGGAGATGTGTATAAGAGACAGGTCCATGATCAGAATCTGCGGCGAACCCACCAAGGCACGCGCGATGGTCAGGCGCTGGCGCTGACCACCGCTGAAGTTCTTGCCGCCCGCCTCGACCGGGGCGTCGAGCCCCTGCGGCTTGTTGCGCACGAGCTCGCTGGCCTGCGCCATATCGAGCGCCGCCCAGAGCTCCTCGTCGGTCGCCGACTCGTCGCGCCAGGTCAGGTTGCTGCGAATGGTGCCGCTCACCAGCGACGCGCGCTGCGGGACGGTCGCGACCACGTGGCGCAGCTGGTCGAGCGGCCAGGTGCGCACGTCGGCACCCATTACGCTCACGCTGCCGGTACCCGCATCGTACAGGCGCGGAATGAGCGAGACGAGCGTGGACTTACCACTGCCCGTGCCGCCGATAATGCCGAGCGTTTTGCCCAGCGGCAGCTTCAGGGTCACATCGCTCACGGCATTTGCCGCGCCCGCGCCAAACGAAAAGCTCGCATGGTCAAAGCTCAGTGCGGGGACTGGAGCAGCACCACCCGCCAGTTCGCTCGGCTCGGGCAGCGCGACCGGCTGGTTGCCCTCGTCGGTAATGCTCGGCACGCAATTGAGCACCTCGTTGATACGCGACGCGCTGGCGCTCGCCTTGGTAAAGACCACGACCAGGTTGGCGACGTACACGATGGAGGTCAGGGTTTGCGTCATGTAGTTGACGAACGCCATGACCTGGCCCTGTGTGAGTTCGCCCACGTTGACCTGGATGCCGCCCACCCACAGGATGGCGCACACGCCCAGGTTCATCACCAAAAACGTTACGGGGTTGAGGACCGACGAGAGCTTGCCCACCGCGATGGCGGTATGGGCCTGATCATCGGCGGCTTGGGCAAAGCGCTCACGCTCGTGATCTTCGCGCACAAAGGCGCGAACCACGCGAGCGCCCGAAAGGCCTTCGCGGCAGATAAGCGCGATGCGGTCGAGCTTTGCCTGCAGCTGCCTGTAATACGGAATGCAGCGCGCCATGACAAACCAAAACACCAAGCCAATGGCGGGCGTGCAAATCAAAAAGATGATGCCGAGCTTAAGGTCGATGGCAAGGGCCGCGCACATAGAACCCACCGCCAAGAAGGGCCAGCGGATGAGCATGCGCACGCCCAACGCCACGGCAAGCTGCACCTGGTTGACGTCGTTGGTGATGCGTGTGATGAGCGACGGCGTGCCAAAGCGGTCGAGCTCGGCGTAGCTCAGTTTGTTGATGTGCTCGTAGAGCGCACCGCGAATGTCGGTACCCATGCCCTGCGAGGTGAGCGCCGCCATCTTTTGGCAGACGAGCGTAAACGAGATGCCGATTACAGCCATGGCGGCGAGCACCGCGCCGTAACGAACGACGGCGTTGACATTGTGTGCGCCGATGCCCTTATCGATCATCTGGGCAATCACCAGCGGCGAAAGCAGGTCAAAGATCACTTCGATCAGCTTACACGCAGGGCCAATCACCATATACCGGCGAAACTTACCACCAAAACGCCTGAGCAGCTCAATCATGTATAGGCGCTCCCTATCATCATCCACATTCAATTCGAACCATGATAGTACCGCCACCCCAAAAGAAGCGTAAACAACTCGTCATTTCTAACGGGATTCAGTTTTCAGAGGGGTATACGCGCACACCCAGCCAGTGTCGGGTCAACTAGCATGGTATATTTACATTAGTGCTACCAAGTTAGTCGCCGACCCTTGAAATGAGGTGCCGAGATGAACGACATTCTCGCAAGAAGAGCAAGACGAGCAACTGTGGGCATCGCCCTTTCCGCGGCACTTGTCGCGGGAATCGCCCCCGTAACGGCGATCGCGGCAGAAACCAGTTCCCCCACCGGTGCGGCCGTTTCGCAGACGAGCGCCACCAACGGCAATTCGGGCGCCCCGCAGACAGAAGACGCGGCCGCCGCAAAAGAAAAAGCGTATGCAGCCATGCAGGAAGCGCTCAAAAACCTCGAGGCCGCAAAAAACGCCGCAAGTCCCGAGAAAATTGCGAGATTCAATGATGACATTACCCGTTTTCAAGAGTACCGCGAAAAGATGGCGGCGCAAGCCGCCGAAGGGAGGGAACTCCTTCCCACCATGCAAGCGGACGTCGATGCTGCCCAAGCCAAATACGACGGGGCCATCAACCGGGTAAGCGAGCTCCAGGCAGAATTAGAGAAGAAACATGAGATGCTTAAGACACTCGAAGCACTCGGCTACGAGGAGTTTGTCGAAACTACTAAACAGCAAATAAAGCAGTTGCACAGTGAGATCATATCGGCAAAAACGCACGTAAACTATTGCGAAACGGAGCTCCGCGAGTTCCAGTACCGCCTCAGAAGAGAGGAAAGACGAGTTAATGACTGTGAACGTGCTGTAGAGAAATATAAAGCCGATATCGACCGGTTCACAGCCTGGCGAGATGCGCTCCTCGACAATTTGAAAAAAGCGCAAACGGCCTATGACGACGCCTGCAAGGCATACGAAGAGGCGAAAGCCGCGGCAGACAAGGCCACCTCGCCCGAGATAACGAAACCGACCGAGACGACGCCCCCCTCCGGCTCAACGCAACCCGCCGAGGCGACACCGCCCGTTGCCTCACCTGCAACCGGCAAAGACGCCCTACCAAGCTCCACCAAGCAGGCGAACTCGAGCAGCGGCAAGCAAGCAGATACGACCGCCGGCAAGCTCGCGAACACGGGCGATGCAGCGCCGAGCGCAATCGCACTCGCAGCAGTCGCCGCCGCAGGCCTCGGAATAACCGCCACAGCCACACGCCGCCTCAAGAACTCAAAATAGCCGCCAAAGCATACTACCTTCGCCAATCCACAAACCCAGAGACAAAAAGAGGCCCGTTTCCCCAACCCAGGGAAACGGGCCTCTTTACTTGAAAAAACAGATGGTAATGCCGCCGTCTTTTGAACCACGCAGCCATCAATGCCCAGACAACACTAGCAAGCCGCATTCCTTAAGGGATAGATTTAATGGCTGTTAATCAAGGGGTATACGCGCACGCCCGATCAATGGCGGGCAAACCGCCTGATATACTTAGATTAGTGCTACCAAGTTAGTCGCCGACCCTTGAAATGAGGTGCCGAGATGAACGACATTCTCGCAAGAAGAGCAAGACGAGCAACCGTGGGCATCGCCCTTTCCGCGGCACTTGTCGCGGGAATCGCCCCCGCAACGGCGATGGCGGCGGAAACCAGTTCCCCCACCGGTGCAGTTGCCTTGCAGACGGAAGATGCGGCCGCCGCAAAAGAAAAAGCGTATGCAGCCATGCAGGAAGCGCTCAAAACCCTCGAGGCCGCAAAAGACGCCGCAAGTCCCGAGAAACTTGCGGAAATCGATGATGACATTGCCGCTTTTCAAGAGATCTACGACATGGTGGTGGCGGAAGCCGCCAAACGGAGGGAGCCCCTTCCCGCTATGCAAGCGGACGTCGATGCAGCCCAAGCCAAATACGATGAGGCCCACAACCGGACAAGCGGCCTTCAGGCAGAATTAGATAAGGCACTTGAAGCACTCGGCGACGAGGAGCCCAGCACAGCTATTAAGGAGCATATTAAGCAGTTGCGCAGTGAGATCATGGCGGCAAAAACGCGAGAAAAATCTTGTGAAGATGATCTTCACCACTACCAACGCCGGCTCGAAAGCCAGGAAAAACAGGTTCAGCATTTCGAAAGTGAGGCGGGGGAAGCCAAAGCCCGCATCGACGAGGACATAGCCAAGCGAAATGCGCTCACCGACGATTTGGAAAAGGCACAGGCGGCCTATGACGACGCCTGCAAGGCATACGAAGAGGCAAAAGCCGCGGCAGACAAGGCCACCTCGCCCGAGATAACGAAACCCACCGAGACGACGCCTCCCTCCGACTCGGCGCAACCGGCCGAGACGGCACGGCCCGCCGGCTCGTCCACGACCGGCAAAGACGCCGCACCGAGCTCCACCAAGCAAGCGAACTCGAGCAACGGCAAGCAAGCAACTACGGCCGCCGGCAAGCTAGCAAACACAGGCGACACAACGCCAAGCGCAATTGTACTCGCAGGAATCGCCGCCATGGGGCTCGGAATAACCGCCACAGCCACCCGCCGCATCAAGAACTCAAAATAGCCGCCAAAGCATTCTGCTTTCGCCAATCTACAAGCCCAGAAACAAAAGAGGCCCGTTTCCCCAACCCAGGGAAACGGGCCTCTTTAACTGCAAAATCCAAGCAACAGCACCGCCGTCTCTTGAACCACGTAGCCATCAATGCCCAGGCAACGCCAGCAAGCAGCACAAAACACGGGATTCAATTCTGCAGCTTGCGCCGTTGAACTCCACGAGCCTGCCCGTGCAGACGAGCCTGTCCACGACAGCCGCCGCCATCTTGTCGTCGCCGAACACGGTCACCCACTTGCTGAACTCTATGTTGGCCGTGACGATCATGCTCTGCCTGCCCTCCGGCACCGACATCACCTGGAACAGCAGCCTCGCG
>URWS01000163.1 GCA_900551605.1 uncultured Collinsella sp.
GACACGCATAAAAAGCCTCCCATTTCTCGTGTCCAAGAAATGGGAGGCAGTTCATTGTGCGGCGGGGGTTTCTTGCGTCCTGCGGGATGTTCTGAAAAGCAACACCAGGGCGGGCCCTGCGGTAGCTCTGCAGGAGGAGCGCGATTCCTTGATCGCTCACTTAATCTGATGAGAAATTGAGTGAGGCCGGAGCTTTAGCTCCGGCCTCCCCATATAAGGGCTCGGCTTTGCCGAGCCACCAAATTTGCATCAGCCCCCAGAACATGTTTGAGAACTGTGTCCGGAGTACATACTCCTAGGGCCGGAATGAGGTCGCTTTCCAACGCATTCCGCAGGGGGCGGCATTATTTTGTAGCGCGAAGCGCGGAGCAAAATAATGCCGCATGCCCGAGGACGCGTTGGAAAGCGACCTCATTCCGGCCCGAACAGGTCCGTCTACCTGCACATTTACAAATTCGTAAACTTTTTTGAAAAAAGTGCTTGCACAGTTCTCGAATCATAGGTTATTATCTTCCTCGTTGAACGCGCGGGTCCAACAAAGCGAACCGTGAATCAACAACATAGCATGTCGGAGTGGCGGAATTGGCAGACGCGCTAGCTTGAGGTGCTAGTGACCGCTTTTTGGTCATGCGGGTTCAAGTCCCGCCTCCGACACCATCGCATTTGAGAAGCCTCTTCGGAGGCTTTTTTGTTACCGATAGACGGTGAGGTCCACGATGGAAACGCTTGAACGCAACGAGTGGGCAGATGTTGCCCAACTGGTCGAGATCACGAGCGATGCTGTCATCATTTGCGAGCTCGACGGAACCATTCTGCATGTGAATAATCGCTTACTTGGTTTGATGTGCGAGGAACGCGCCGACGTCATCGGTGGAGATGTTAAAGACGTCCTGTACTCTTCCGCTTTTGAACGTGCGACGGAACATCGTCTGCCATTTGAAACTGATGGCTCCGAGAACGAACTGATGCTCAAGCTGAGTGACGGCTCCTTTATCCCCGTCTTGGTTCGTGCGGGCTCCGTAACGCCTCCACGCATCTTTGGGCGCCGCGCGCCACGTGTCTTGGTGGCGCTCCATAGCATCGAAGAACAGTATTCGCACGACCGACAGCTCAAGCGTGCTCTTTCGGAGCTTAGAGTGGCGAACAAGCGTCTCTCTGGCACGCTCTCGGTCATTATGAGCACTGTGGGCTCCGATGAGTTACCCAGCCTGCTTGATACTGTTTTGAACCAGCTTGTAGGAACACTCGATGCTTCGGGTGCCGCTATCTATTTTTCTGAGAGCGGCGGTTTTAAGCTACGCGGTGTTTCCAAAGAGCTGTACGACAGCTACCTGCCCGAGTTCTTGCCGTATGGCGCTGGTATTCCGACGTATGTTCTTCGGGAGTCGCGTGCCTGTCGCTTGTCGATTCAACAGGACCTTGAGGGCGATAGGGCCGCCTCCGGTATGTTCATGGACCTGGACAATCGTTCTAAGCACCTGTTGCGCGTGCAGGATATGCCTCCGTACCGCAGCGAGATCTGTCTTCCCGTTTTTTACGGTACGCAGATCCTTGGCGTGCTGGAAGTTGGATGGAAACGCCCTCAGGCACCGCTCGCCTATGACGTTAATGTACTCGAGGTCATTTGCGATTACCTGTCTATCCAGCTGGTCGGCATGGCATCGAGCCTTCGCTCTCGTCGTACGGCCGAGCTTGGTCGCTCGCTCAATGTCTTGCGTGATGAGTTGTTTACCTTTCTAGACGATTCCGCCGCGGCTACCCAGGCGGTATCGTCCGAGATTTGCAATATGCTCAACTGCCATTTTTGTCCTGTTGAGTATGACGCCAGTCTGGACTCCTACGTCATAGATTTTGAAGGCGGCAGTCGCGTTGCTTTGCCGGACGATCCCGAGAAGCTTTTCTTTTCCACGACGGCGCCAGCGGCACGTCTGGGGGCTGGCCCTGATGGCTTTGAGGCGTCTGTTTTGGGAGGTACGAGTGCCGAGGACCTTAAACACGTCCGTATAACTCGCGTTGACGAATCGATGCCTATGGGAGGCTGGCTTAGGGCGCATGGTCTGCCTTGTCAAGGTCTCTACGTCGACTCCGGCATCGAGGCGGGGCGCCCGCGCTCTGAGGGTGATGGCAAGCACAGTAACGACGCGATTGTTCCTGCTTCTGTTGCGAAGAGCCCGACGACGCGCGCGCTGCTGCTTCGTGATGGTAGCCAAGAGCCGATTGATGATCTTGAATATGACTACTTGGTGCACTTGGCGCATGACTTTGAACTGATCTACGAAGGCGAATCTCAAAAGCGCGAGGAGCGCCATATCGCTCAGACCCTTCAGATTGGCATGAGAAATTCCCTGGGGGATGTTCCGGGTATCGCAACCGATTCGGTGTACCTGTCGGCCACGAACTCGGCGTTGGTCGGCGGCGATTTCTATACGCTCATCCGTCTTCCCGACGACTGCGCCGTCATGATTCTGGGCGATGTGTCTGGCAAAGGCATTGAGGCTGCATCGATGTCCGCGCTCGTCAAGACGGCCCTGACGGCATATGCCTGGGAGGGCGCTGGACCGGCCCGCATGGCACGCTCCCTTAACAGCATGCTCATGGGCTTTTCGAGGGTCGAGACGTTCGTGACGGCCTTTATCGCCAAGATTGACCTTAAAGCCGGACGCGCAACGTATTGTTCGGCGGGCCATCCTCCGACCATGGTCATCAGGCCAGAGTCGATGCCGCTGGGTGGCGGCGAGGCCCGTGGGGGAGAGGTTGAGCTGCTTGGATGCCAATCGGGCGTAATCGGTGCCTTTGAGAGCATGGTGTACGAGACAGGCGTGTTTACGTTCGCCCCCGGCGACATGCTCTTCATGTATACGGATGGAACGATTGAGGCTCGCGACCGTACCGGAGCGTTCTTTGGCGAGCAGCGCTTGCGCGACCTTCTGCTTTCTGTTTCGGGGGAGGGCGTGTCGGGCATTTGCGGCAAGGTCTTGGGCGAGCTTGACCGATTTACCGAATCGGCGCTGGACGATGACATTGCATTGGTGTCCCTTGAGTTTTTACGGGGTCGTTCATAGACGACGCTGGGCGGGCTGAATCCGTACGGTTGGGGAAACGAATGCATCGAGTGGGCTTTTTTGGGGAACCATGGTCGTATGAATGAGTGGAATGACATAGCGGTTTTGACGCCACCAGGCGATATCGACATCGCCACGGTGCCTGCGCTGCGTCGGCGGTTGGATGCTTTGATTGGCCGCGGCGTGCGTCGTGTCGTCATCAACTGTCAGGCTGTTAGCTTCATCGATTCGACGGGCTTGGCATTCCTGCTTGCGCGCGCTCGTGAGCTCATGAGGCGAGAAGGCCTGCTTTCGCTCGTCAATGCATCAGGTGAAGTTGTTCGCTTTTTGGAGATTGCTCGTCTTGTCGATATCCTTCATGTCGCGGGGCCGGCACGGGAGTCTATTCCCGCCATTCCGGTGGGGGAGCTGCCTCGCTGGAGTAAGAGCGTCGAGGTCCGTCAGGGTATCGAGAATCTTCCATACTACCGACATCGCATCGCCGAACTCCTTGAATCGCTTCCGTTGCGCCGTGACGAGCGCTACGATGTCGCATTGGCGTCGGGGGAGGCGCTGGGTAATGCCTATGACCATGCGGGCGGTATCGGGTGCGTCCTGACGGTTCAGGCCTATGGCGATCGCGTTGTGGTTGAGGTGCTTGATCGAGGTGCCGGCTATTCTATCGATGAAACGAGCGAACCGGTTGCATCTGAGGAGCGCGGCCGTGGTATCAAGCTTATGCGTATGCTCGTCGATAACGTGGAGGTTGCTCGTCGTACGGACGGCGCCGGCACGCGCGTGCAGATGGTGAAGCTGTTTAGCGGAGCGCTGGAATCGTGTGCCTAGCCAATCGCTTTAGCGCGTTTAGCTACTAAGAACATGCGACAGACAAGTTTTTTGAAAAAAGTACTTGCGTCTTTTGGACAACTCGCGTAAATTAATAATCCGCAAGCGGACATGGCTCAGTTGGTAGAGCACAACCTTGCCAAGGTTGGGGTCGCGGGTTCGAGCCCCGTTGTCCGCTCCATTGCATTTCCGGACCGTTTAGGCGGTCCTTTTTCGGCGAAGTGGCCAAGTGGTAAGGCAGAGGCCTGCAAAGCCTTTACCCCCGGTTCGAATCCGGGCTTCGCCTCCAGGCAACATCCGGGCGCTCCGGCGCCCGTTTTGTTTTACATATGCGGACATGGCTCAGTTGGTAGAGCACAACCTTGCCAAGGTTGGGGTCGCGGGTTCGAGCCCCGTTGTCCGCTCCAAACGTAACAGCCCGGCTACTAAAGTAGTCGGGCCTTTTCGTACCCATCGCATGGGCTCGAACCCGAGAGGGAGCGAGCGTTTTGGGTCGTGGCTGTGGCGCTGTTTGCCGCGAATGTCCACTTTGGGCGTATCATCGTGGGCATCTCGCATAACCTCGTTGCAAGGGAGATACGCCCCATGGCTACAGAAAAGTCTTCTTCGCGTTCATGGA
>URWS01000164.1 GCA_900551605.1 uncultured Collinsella sp.
GGTGTAAACGATGCGCTCAGCGGTGGCCTTCTTGCCGTCAAGAAGGACCTTGTTGATGAGCTGAGTCACCAGGCGGTTGTTGTAAACGGCGTCAGGCTGAACCTCACGACGATTAGCTGCTGCACGACGCGGCATGTGAAATCTCCTTAAGTGTCTACCGTGCGGCGCTTAGGCGGCACACGGCGAAAGTATCAAAACGTTATCTGGCTTATTTAGCCTTGGGGCGCTTAGCACCGTACTTGGAACGGGCCTGCATACGGTTCTGGACCGGAGCAGCGTCGTAGGCGCCACGGATGACGTGATAACGGACACCAGGGAGGTCACGGACACGACCGCCGCGGACGAGCACGATGGAGTGCTCCTGCAGGTTGTGGCCCTCACCCGGGATGTAAGCAGTAACTTCGATGCCGTTGACGAGGCGAACACGGGCAACCTTACGAAGAGCCGAGTTCGGCTTCTTGGGGCTCGTGGTGAAGACGCGGGTGCACACGCCGCGCTTCTGGGAGTTGTGCTGCAGAGCAGCGTTCTTGGACTTCTTGGGCACGGAACGACGGCCCTGGCGAACCAGCTGGTTAATAGTAGGCAAAGCGTACTCCTTCTCGAATGATTCCAGCTTTCTGTAAAGTGCAACGGCTTGAATCGAGGGGTCAGCATCCCCCTACGAAACACGCAGTTCGATAGGATACGTGGCGTTAGCTGTGCCGTCAACAGACCACGCCGCCGGGCGTATCCCAAAATTGGCACATTTCCGCAAAGCCTACACAAATGGAATCCCCTTCTGTACGCGGGGTCGGATTCCCGGGCCGGGCGGCGCAGGGGTTAAGTTTGCTGCTCTACAGTCCTGGCTCGCACGGAGGCCACATTAAGTGGCCTCCGGCTCGTGCGGAACTCGCGACCAACTTAACCCCTGCGCCGCCCGGCCCGGGAATCCGACGTGCTCGTCGGGGCAACGTTCCCTTCCAAAAAGGGACAGGTTTATTTTGGTCGGTTTTATCTGGGGAAATGTCGCACTCCAGCGGTGATCTGCTCTCATCTGTCGCATGGAAATCAGCGGCGCTTTCGGAAGTATATCGCTCGGTCTAACCGTCCATTTAACGCAAAAAAAGGCCGCTTCCCCTAGTAGGAAACGGCCCCAAACCTTACGAATAGACGATGGTAAAGGGTTCCGACGTTTCGGCGCCCCCTGTTGAAGTGCAGCGTGTGCCCTCAAGCGTTACTGAGACCACTTGGTCGACATCAATCAACTTCGTTGGCACCCAGATGTTCTCTCCGCTATTGCGCGTATAAGAAAAATATAAGTTGAACGCCCCTGCGTCGTCATCTTCGATAATCTGCTCCGATCCATCCTTGTAGGTAACCGTCAACTTCTTCGTGACTGCGTCAATGCCCAGATCATCGATGTGTGTCTGGATAGAAAACGGGCTGATCTCGAGAGGCGAGTCATCGGAGCGGAGTTCCTTTGTATCGACGTACGCTCCAACGCTAAACTCGGGCGTCGATGCCTCGAACGGCTTCGCATCCTCGCCTTCGCCCTCGGTCCACGAGATATTCCAGGTGACCGCATGTTGAAAACCTCGCTCGCGATCCATAGAAGCAAAGTACATCGTGCCATTAATGACCGTGTCGCTTGATGTGTCCTTATCAATGGTGCAGCGTGTGTCAGCCCATTCCTCGCCGAAGTTCACGCCGGGCGTGCCGATGCCTTGTTCTTCTTCACCATAGAGAACAAGTTCGCCAGTCTCTGCTGCCGGCTTGTAGTAGTTAACACCATTTGGATTGGATAGCGTAAACGTCACAGCACCGCAGCCGTTTTGGTCGATTGCCATCTCATGGATATCGAGCGTATAGCCGTTACCCTCGACGGACAGATTAACTTTCTGAACTGTGCCCTCCAGGCTTTGGGGCGCGACGCCATCACCGAACTCTCTGGTGTAGGTATATTTAGTTCCCGATGAGCCTCCGTTGGTCCAGGTAATGGAATCCCCGTTGCCGTGGTTTCCCCATGCTGAGGCAAAATAGCTGGAATTGATAACGGCGTAGGCGACCCCTCCGGTCGCCAGCACTCCGACAAGACACCCGATTATGGCAACGTACAGAGGCTTTGCGTGACCCTTTCGACGAAGGGGCTCGCCCGCTGCTGCATTAAGAACGCGGTCGGCAAGATCACTATCGGCTTGGACCGACTCGAAGGCCTGCTTGATTTGATTGGATTTCACGGTCGCCCTCCTCCAGGATGAACTTAAGCTTTGATCGGCCGCGTGCTAAACGCGTTCGAACAGTCGCGGCCGGCACATGCAATAACTCGGCAATCTCCAAAGTCGAAAAGTCCAGATAGTAATAGAGCACGATGGGAACACGGAATCGTTCCGGAAGGCGCATGACGTCGAGCAGGACATCCTTGGTTTCCTCCGGTGCCGTCGAAAGCGAGTCGGTCAGACTCTCAATATCCTCCACGCGCCTCCATGGCTTTCGAAAAAGCGATTTGCACTCATTGATCGTGACCCGGATAAGCCATCGACGAAGATGCTCCCGGCTCTCAAAATGTCCATCGCATTTGAGCAGTTTAAGAAAGACATCTTGAGCAACATCGTCGGCGTCGGCGCGATCACGCAGATACGTCAATGCGATCCGAAACACGACATCTCGGTGTTCCTCAACCGACTGTCTAAAAGCTTGTTCTTCCATAATCACCTCCCGGTGACGCTGATGGTTCTTGATGAGGCCCTCACCATAGATACGCTTTGACCGAACGAATTGTTTCAAATTCAAGCAGGAAAAACCTACCAAATTAAACCTGTCCCTTTTTGGCAGGTTTAACAAAAAGACCCGCTTCCCTGTTGGGAAACGGGTCTTTGGAAGGACGGTTAACGTACTAGGAAGTTACTCCTCGTCGTTGTCCTTGGCCTCTTCGGCGTCGTCGGTGTCCACGAGCTGGTTAAGCAGCTCGTCAAGGGAAGCCATGTCCTCGTTGATCGCACCGTTGGCGGGAGCTTTCTTGTCGTCGATCGGGGCGCCCAGGAGCTCCTCGTCGGCGTCGGCGTGATGCGTCGGAGCGGAGGTACCCAGCAGGATATCGTCCGGACCGTCGGGGCTAAAGACCATCTGCAGCAGCTGCGAGAGGTCTTCCTCGTCGGCAACGTCGTCGTTGTTCTCGAGGATGTAGAGCAAGTCGTGGGCCTCGAGGCCGTCACGGAGCTCCTCGATCGCCTTGGCACCGATACCATCAATGCGCAGCAGATCCTCCTCGGACTTGCCGACCAGGTCGCCGACCGTCTCGATGCCGACCTCGCTGAACTTGTTGGTCCAGCGCTGCGACACGCCCAGGTCGTCGAACAGGTACAGGCGAGCCTTCTCGGCGGAGATGGTGTGGCCGTTGCGGGTGAACGAACCGTCAGCACCACCGAACTCGTCGTAGCCGGCCCAGTCGAGCTGCTGCGGGAGCTGCTCGTCCAGGTCCTTGAGCTCCACAGGAGCCCACTCGGGCAGCGACTTGGCGTTGGGCGAAGCCGGGCCGTCGATGTCCACGTAGCCGTCGGCCGTGCGATACGTCAGCTTGGCGTTGGCGTACGGCTTGAGGCCAGTACCAGCCGGGATCTTCTTACCGACGATGACGTTGGACTTAAGGTCGAGCAGGTGGTCAACCTTGCCCTCGATGGCAGCCTCGGTAAGGACGCCAGCGGTACGGATGAACGAAGCGCTCGACAGCCAGGAGTCGATGTTGGACGCGACCTTGAGCGTACCCAGGATGACGGGCTCGGCCACGGGAGCCTGACCGCCCAGACGGGCAACGCGCTCGACCTCGTCGGCGAACTCGTAGCGGTCGACGTACTGACCAAGCAGGTACTTAGAGTCGCCGGGGTTGGTGATCTGAACGCGACGCAGCATCTGACGTGCGAGCACCTCGATGTGCTTGTCGTTCAGGTCGACGCCCTGGCTGGTGTAGACGTCCTTGACGCTCTCAACGAAGGTGTGCATCGTCGACTCGATGTCGGTCAGCTTGCGCAGGTTGCGGAAGTTGACGAAGCCCTTGGTGATCTGGTCGCCGGCGCGAACCTCGCAGCCGTCCTCGATCTCGGGCATAAAGCGCACCGAAGCGGGGACGCGACGCTCGTCGAGGACACGGGTGTGATCCTCGGAATCGGTGAGCGTCAGTACGTACTCGGACTTCTCGGGCTTAATCGAGAGGTGGCCGGAGTACGGAGCCAGCTCGGCCTCGCGACCCAGGATCTTCTCGTTGACGTTGCCGACGATATCGAACATACGGCTGACCGTAGGCAGACCCTGCGTAATATCGTCGACGCCAGCGACGCCGCCGGAGTGAATGGTACGCATCGTAAGCTGCGTACCGGGCTCGCCGATGGACTGGGCGGCAATAATGCCGACCGCGGTACCGATGGCGACCGGACGACGGGTGGAAAGATCCCAGCCGTAGCACTTCTGGCACACGCCGTACTTGGAGCGGCAGGTGAGCAGCGCGCGGAGCTTGACCTTCTTGAGGC
>URWS01000165.1 GCA_900551605.1 uncultured Collinsella sp.
CGCCTTAGTCTCGTGGGCTCGGAGATGTGTATAAGAGACAGCTCCCGTGCCGGAACCGCCGCCGCTCGAGCCGCTGTCGCCGTCCACGATCATCGGTGCGTCGTGGAGTCCCGTCGTATCTGCGTTGCTGCTTACGCCCACCAGCACCTCTGCACGTTCGCATGACGCGTCGGGAATGTGGAGCTCGTGCAGCACGGCGTCCAGCGCGGAGTTTGCGCCCGGTCGAATTTCTTCGAGCGTTACGGGGTCGAGCGCCACCAGGTCACGCGCCTTTGCGTAGAGCGTGACGCGCTTGCCCACCTCGTCGCTCCAACTCTCCGGGATGGCAAAGCTCATGCGGAACTGTGCCGTGCAACCCGGTGCCAGCACGGCGTTGCCGTTATCGGCTACCAGCGGGTGCGTGGCGAAGCGCTCGCCCAGTGCCTCGAGTGTGTACTTCACGTGTGCCATGTCGTTGGCCGATGCGTCCTCGGCAAGCTCCGGATCGTAGATCGATGCCATGCGTGCGTTCGCGCCGAATCCGATGGATGCGCTGGAGAACGGCTGGTTAGAGCCCTCTCGGTACAGGTCGATCGTACCGGCGGTCAGCAAGGTGTTGCCGTCGTTTCGCACCGTTACCGTAAACGACTCGCTTGCCGCCCCGGGCACCACGGCGCCCAGGTTGGCTATCGCGCCCAGTGGTGTGGCACATGCCACCAAGGGCACTTCGATGCCGTGCAGTTCTGCCTTGCTCTGCTCGGCGCTCACGATGTGCGTGGCAAGCGCTGAGAGCATGCCGCCCGAGGTCAAAAACGTCGTTATCTGATCGATGGGGTGCTCCAACTCGCAGAGCACGAATGGCTCCGTGAACAGGCCGTCGATCAGGGCGCTGGCGAAGATGCGGAAATGCTTGCCCATTACCGCCACCGGGTTGCCTTCTTCGTCGTAAGTCTGTCCCACCTTGCCGTCGGTGTTCTCTACGTACATCACGCACCGGCCGTTGTTGCTCATGCTAAACGACGCCGGGCCGCAGCCAACTGCGCCCACGGGTGCCGCTGCAAATGCCGATGCGCCTCGCGTCCAGGTAACGTGCTGCAGCTGCTCGTTGACGGTGGCCAAAAAGCCCGTGTGCTGCGGCCACGGTACCACGCGCGGCACCGAGGGGTCCGGCGACATGACGCCCCAACCCGCGATGGACTGACCGATCACGGCGTACGATGCGCAGCCACAACCGCTTACAGTCTCGTATGCAACGGGCACCACCATTTTGCCGTTGATATTCTCGGGCGCGCCCAGCTCGATGCTCGACGGTGCCTGCGGAAAGCGGAGAACCTGACGGAACGTGAGGCTGTCGCCCAAATCATCCGACCACAGGGTAAAGCACTCGAGCGCGACTTCTGCCTCGCTGCCGAGCGCCTTCTCGGCGGTGGCTCCGCGACGGTGGAGATAGGCGCCCGACAGACGTCCGTCGACAAGCGTCTTGCCTACTGTGATACGCGGACATTGCAGGCAATGGTAGCCGTCCTCCTGCAGGCGGCCGCGCGAGATACTGCGCCACGACGTGTGCGATATCACGCGAACTTCGCTATTACGTATGCGCAGGCGCACAACGGACAGTATGCCGGATGTGCTCGCCGTATCGAAAAGGGTGTTGTCGCCAGCGGGACGTTCGCCCGAGACGAGCAGCACGTAAGCGTCCGTGTGCTCCGCGCCATCGGTGTATTCCACCATGTCGAAGTCGTAATCGAACGTGTCATTGCGCTCCACGTCGCCCTCGCCAAAGCCCAGGGGGAAGTCGACCGGCATGGGCGCGGACCACGCTCCGTTTGCCTTCGTGTGTACCACTAGGCGCGAGCGGCCATCCTCGCCGTAGCGCACCGAAGCGATACGGAACAGGCATTCCACGCCGGCGATCTCCGCAAACTTCATGTGGGCTTCGCTGAGCACGCCAGTAAACAGCACGTTGTCGCCCGAGGGCTTTATGCCGCCGCGCTCGTCCTCCGACACGCCGGCAGAATTGGCGTTCGGGTCCGCAACGGCGTTCGTCGCCTGGCCGATGTAGGTGTACTTATACATCGGCGCGGCGTTTTCGCCATTCTCCATCAGAGCGTGGACGAAATGCTCGACCTGTCCCGTGTCAGCGCTCTCTGCATCCGTTTCGAGGTCGATACGCGTGACCGCTTGCTCCCAATCGCGCACGACCGGCGCGACGTTTAAGGCGGTGGCTGCAACTTCGGCGCATGCGAGCAGCTCGGCATTGGTGACGATGGTGGCCGACGCGATAAACTGCGGCACGCCGCCCGACTCGGCATTGCCGGTCGCGCCAAAGCAGGCATCCAGCGTATAAGGCGTATCTCCATCCAAGGCCAGCTCTGAGCGCTGGAGCACATACTGGTCGCCGTTGTTGACCGACATGTTCCATGAATCGGCGAGTGTGGGCCACGACCCCGACCAGGCCTTGGTGGTCCACTTGAACATGATGAACTGGAGTATCACGTCGACGTCGACGTCTGCGCCCACGCGCAGTCGCGGAAGCGGGTGGCCGTCTGCCTTCTCGTAGCCGATGAACACCGTGAGGGACGCGGCACCGCGCACGGCGGACGAAGCGACGCCTGCAACGCCGGCTCCAAAGGTGACGGCAAGCCCGATCTGGATGGTGAACGATCCCGACGTATTGGAATAGTCGAGCGAAATGTTTTTGAAGAACGCCGCACCGCTGCCGTGCGTGTGGGCGCCTACGGCGAGCGCCAGCTTCGCCAGCACCCAAGGGTTGACGTTTAGGAAAAACGGCACCGGGCCCAAGGTGAACTGCTCGGTCCAGTTGAGGTCGGTTTTTACTTGGAAGAGGGCCTTAATATTGCCGAACGCCGGATCGTTGTTATCGCCCCAAGTTTTGCCTACCCAGTCGTAGGCAAGCGATCCGTACACCTGTGTTGCGATATCCATCGTGAACAGCGGCGTGCAATGGTGACGAAGGAGCTTGGTGTTTCTTGGATCGGTGCCCGAGCCGGCGCTCATGCTCTTGTATTGGTTCCACTTCCCCTCCATCTCGTCGAGGTAGCGGTTTGCCTGCTTGGCGCCCGATTCGCGCGGCGACTTCTTCCAGTACTCCGGATCAGGGTTGCCCGAATCGTTTATGTAGCTGGCCGGTTTGTATCCTCCGCCAAACAACACGTATCCGGCAAACGAGAAATCGAACAAAATGGGGAACGAGGGCATCCAACACGTGAACTTATTACCACCGATGCCGGGAAACGATGCGGGGAAATCAAACGGAGTGATCTCTTGGTCCATGGTGGTGGGAATGATGGTGGTCGAGCCCGATTCCGCCTTTGCGGCCGGCGCGGTGACAACGGCCATGGGGGAGGAGAGCGTGTAGGTTTTGCCCTGATAGTCGAGGACGAAGCGCAGCTTGCACCCTTCTTCCAGAAGGCCCGAAGCTGCATCGAGGAACTTGTCTTCGAGTGTGAACGTCGCCAGATTTTCCACGCTCGATGCGCTGGCCTTGACTTGGCCAATCTGCGTGACGGTTTCGGGTGAGCTGCCCGCGGCGGGCGTCACTTTGTTGATGCGCAGCGTTGCCCGTCCACCCTGTGGCAGATGTGCTTGCACGGTAAAGGCGTGCGTGTCGGGCTGATCGTTTGCTGCTTCGTCCGCTGGCATTGTCATAAACGTGGCGTCGGCGTACTGGATGTCCCATTCGTCGAATGTGAGCTGGCGAAAGTACGGCTCGCCATCGGAGAGCGGACGTGTGGGTGCGGTAATGGCGGTGCCGCCTTGGACACGCGCGAGGGGAATCTCGACATCGCGGTAGCCTGCCATGCTAATGGAGATGCCGCCGTTAAAGTCGTACGCGTCGAGAAGCGTCGCCTCGTCCACGTAGCCTTCCGAAAGCGGCGCGACCTCAAAGATGGCCGTGCCTTCGTCATCGGTAGTGGCGGTGAGCTGCTTGCCTGCGGCATAGCGCGATGTGAGTGTGACCTGGGCACCCGTGATGGGCATATTCTTGTTGGCGACGTCGACCACGACCACACCGAACATGGTGCGCGAGAGCACGAGCACCCTGAAGGGGTCTTTTTCGTTGGCATGGGCTTCGGTGGGCGCGAACGGCAATATGAAGGCGTTTGCGCTTCCCGGCACGCGCGGCAACATAATGCTCGCTAACGAGGACGCTCCGGCGACAAGTAACGAACGGCGATCAAGCATCTTGGGCTCCCATCCCGCAAGTATCGGTGGAAATAATCCAATTTTGCGAGAAGGCGCCCCGTAGCGGTAGTGCCGTTCAAGGGTCAAAATGTCCAAATTGATCGAGCGAAGCGCCGGGTTCCGGAATGCGTTCGATGCGCTTGGCAGTCCGGTCGCTAACGTAACATATGCGCGACCAGCTCGGCGCGTGTGCCGATGCCAAGCTTTGCGTATACGCCGGATAGGCGGTTTTTGACGGTGCCCGGCGATACTCCCATATGGCGTGCGATTTCGGCGTTGGTCCACCCACGACAGGCGAGCATGGCCA
>URWS01000166.1 GCA_900551605.1 uncultured Collinsella sp.
CAAAGGTGCCTGTCCCCTTTGTGGTGGTTTTGGTTAGAGAGCGGGTGGGAGGGTCTCGAGGAGGGCTTGGGCGGTGTTGGCGGCGCAGTCGCGTGAGTCGATGATGTAATCGGCCCATGCGCGGTAGCGCGGCATGCGCTGCTCGGCCAGCTTGTCGATACCGTCGCGGGCGGTGATGGGGCGTCCCTTTTGGGCGAGCTCGTCGAGCTTGCGGTTGAGCATCACGATTTGGCTGTTTTGGTGCAGCAGCGGGTAATTCTCGTCGCGTGTGACCACGCCGCCGCCGGTGGAGAGCACCAGGCCGCTGCGCTTGGAGATGTCGGACAGCGCCGCCGTCTCCTGCTCGCGGAAGGTTGCCTCGCCGCGCTCGACGATAAAGTCGGCACAAGACATGCCCAGGCGCTTCTCGAGGGCGCGGTCCAGGTCGATGTGCTCTCGCCCGGTGCGCAGGGCAATCTGTTCACCCACGCGGGTCTTGCCCGAGCCCGGCATGCCGATCAGCGCGATGTTCTGTTCGCGGCGGGACAGGCGCTCCGTTACGTCCAGGATGCGCTCGCGCGGGGTGACCTGGCCGGTATAGCGCTCGACGGCCTGTGCCGCTTGGGCTACGAGCATCAGTAGGCCACCGATGCAGGGGATGCCGCGGCGCTCGGCCTCGAGCATGAGTCCCGTGCGGGCGGGGTTGTAGACAATGTCGATAACGCCTTCGAGCTCATCGAGCCCTTCGAGCGTGCAGAGCGCGTCGGGGCAGTGGGGGAACATGCCGGCAGGCGTGCAGTTGACGAGCAGGGCGGCGTCGGACTGCTGAGCGATGTTGTCGTAATTGACCTCGCTCGTGCGACCCACGGGTACGACGATGGCGCCCAGGTCGCCGAGCACCATGCTGGTCGTGGTGCCGGCACCGCCGGTGGCGCCGAGCACGAGGGCCTTCTTACCGGCAACCTCAACGCCCAGCTCTTCGACCAGGCACTGAAAACCGAAGTAGTCGGTGTTGTCGCCGCGTAGGCGGCCGTCGGGCAGGCGCGTGATGGTGTTAACGTTGCCCATGCGCTCGGCCAGCGGGCTCAGCTCGTCCAGGTATTCCATGACGGCGCGCTTGTAGGGAATGGTCACATTGGTGCCTTCCCACTCGTCGCCGGTCATAAAGGCCGCGAGGTCCTCGGGCTCGCGCTCAAATCGCACGTACTCAAGCCCAGCGAGCTCCTTGTAGATGGTCGGGGTGTAGCTGTGGCCCAGCACACGGCCCAGAACGCCGTAGGGACGAGTTGCTGCGGAATCGGTCATCTAGAGCACCTCCGTGTAGCTGCCAAAGTAGGTGAAGCTCTCGCACACGTCGTCGATGGAATCGAGCAGGTCGTCGAGGGCCTTGCTGCCAAAGGGGCAGTCCAGGTCAAAGTAGAACATAAACTCAAAGTCGCGGCCGGGGATGGGACGGCTCTCGAGCTTGATGAGGTTGATATTGAGCGCGTAGAAGCGCTCGAGTACGCGATAGAGCGCGCCCGGCTCGTTGGCCGTGGTGATCATGAGCGAGGTGCGGTTGGCGCCGGGGTAGACGCGCGGCTCGCGGCTGATGACGACAAAGCGCGTGTAGTTGTTGTCCGAGTCCTGGATGTTGGGCTCCAGCATCTCCAGGCCATAGAGTGCCGCGCAGCTGCGCGAGGCGATGGCGGCGACGTCGGTGCGCTCGGAGTTGGCGACCATCTCGGCCGACATGGCCGTGTTTGGGTACTTGGTGGCGTGCAGGTCGTGCGCCTCGATAAAGCTGGCGCACTGCGCGATGGCCTGGCCGTGGCTGTAGACCTCGCGTATGTCCGCGAGCTTGGTGCCGGGCTTGACGAGCAAGTTGTGGTCGATCTTGAGGCGAAGCGAACGCACGATGTGGAAGTCGAACTGGGCGAGCAAGTCGTAGACGGTGTTGACCGAGCCGGCGGTTGAGTTTTCGATGGGCAGCACGCCAAACTCGCAGAAGCCGTCGCGCACGGCGCGCATGACGCCCTCGAAGGTCTCGAAGAACGCGATGTCGGGCACGTCGAAGAGCTTGCACGCAGCGATTTGGCTGTAGGCGCCTTCCACGCCCTGACAGGCAACGCTGGCCGTTTGGGGGAAGGGCGCATCGAAGGCTACGGCCGTGGCGTGGGCCTTTTGCGAGACCGTGATGCCCTTGAGCTCGTTGATGTAGCGCTGCTGCTCGGCCTTGCTCATGCTCATGAGGAGACGGAACAGGGCGATGGTCTGGGCCTCGTAGCGCTCGGGTGCGCGGTCGGCGAGGTTGTTGAGTTTGGAGCGCTCACGGGCGGGGTCGAAGACGGCCTTGCCCATCTCGATCTTTGATTTGGCGACCTCGGTGGCAATGTCCATACGCTCGACAAAGCTGTTGAGGAGCGTGGTGTCGATGCCATCGATGGTCTGGCGAATATCGGCAAGGTCCATGGAGGCCCCTTTCGTGAATCGTTGTGCGGGGGTAGTTAATTTGGGACGGGGCTATTTTAGCTACCCTTTGACTGTCGGCGAATCGATGGGTGCCGGGGCAAATATGAACCGGTATATGGGGGTAGCTAAAATAGCCCCGTCCCAAATTAACTACCCTTGGGGTGGGTGGACTAAAGCTGGGCGGCGTCCTCGAGGAGGGCGTCCCAAATCGCGAGGGCAGCTGCTGCCTCGGCAACGGGGACGGCGCGCGGGACGATGCAGGGATCGTGACGGCCGTGGACCGAGAGCTCGGCATTTTCCATGGCGTCCATGTCCACGGTCTGCTGCTCGCGGCCAATAGAGGGCGTCGGCTTTACGGCCATGCGCCACATGACGGGCGCGCCGGTCGAAATGCCGCCCAGGATGCCGCCGGCGTTATTGGACTCGACCTCGATCTCGCCGGTCTCGGCATCGATGCGATACGGATCGTTGTTCTCGCTGCCGCGCATGGCGGCCACGGCAAAGCCCATGCCAAACTCCACACCCTTTACGGCGGGAATGCCAAACGCGATTTGCGCGATGCGGTTCTCGATGCCGTCGAACATGGGGTCGCCGATGCCTGCAGGCAGGCCGTAGATGCCACACTCCACGATGCCGCCGATGCTGTCGAGTTCGTCGCGCGCGGCTAGGATCTCCTCGCGCATACGGCCGGCTGCGGCGGCGTCAATGCACGGCAGATCGTTCGTAAGGATTGCCTTGCGGTCGGCCTCGCGATAGACCATATCGTCCATCGGCAGGTCGGAGATGCCGCCGATTTGCGCCACGTGAGCCATCACCCGAATACCGCGGGCCTCGAGTGCCTGCAGCGCAATGCCGCCGGCGATGCATAAGGGGGCCGTTAGGCGGCCGGAAAAATGCCCGCCACCAGCGACATCGTGCATGTTGTGATACTTCACGCGCGCAGGGAAGTCCGCATGTCCGGGACGGGGCTTGCGGCGCAGCTCGGAGTAATCCTTGGAGCGCGTGTTGGTGTTCTCGATAATCGCGGCGATGGGCGCGCCGGTGGTATGTCCATCGACAACACCGGCGATGATGTGGGCGGCGTCGGCCTCGCGGCGCTTGGTTGCGGTCTCGTCGCGACCGGGGGCGCGACGGTCGAGGAAGGCTTGCAGCTTCTCCTGGTCCACGGCGATGCCCGCCGGGATGCCGTCGAGTGAGCAGCCGATAGCAGGGGAGTGCGACTGGCCGAAAATGCTCAGATGCAAAACGTTGCCAAAGGTCGAGGACATGCTATTCCTCCTCGAGTGTGACCTTGCCGCCCAGTAGGCGGTAGTGGTCGAAGAAATCGGGATAGGACTTGTTGACGGCCTCGGCGCCGTGGATCACGACCTCGCCGGTGGCGCGGCTCGCGGCGATGGCGGCCATCATGGCGATGCGGTGGTCGTTGTGCGTATCGACCTCGCCGCCGGTGAAGGCATCGACACCCTTGATGATGAGGTCGTCACCGGCGATGCGCACCTGCGCTCCCAGCGCGGTGAGCTCGCGGGTGGTGGTGACCAGGCGGTCGGATTCCTTGATACGCAGACGGGCGCAATCGCGGATAAAGGTGCGGCCCTGAGCCAGCGATGCCACGGCCGAGATGACGGGCACCAGGTCCGGAATGTCGTGGGCGCTCATCTCAAAGCCGGCGAGCTTGTCGGACTGCACGGTGGCGGCGTTGGTGGAGCGCACGATGCGGGCACCAAAGCGCGAAAGCGCGGCGAGCACGTTGCGGTCGCCCTGTGCGGAGCTCAGCGACACGCCCTCGACGGTGATGGGGTCGGTGCCGATGGCGCCGGCGCACAGCCAAAAGGCGGCGTTGGACCAGTCTCCCTCGACGGCTACGCTGCCGGGCGTGCGGTACGATCCGCTGTTTACGCGGAAGTTCGTGACCTCGGGCTGGCCGTCCTTGGCCGGAATACGCTCGACGTTGACCTCGACACCAAAGGCCTTCATGGCCTGGATGGTCAGGTTGATATAGGGGCGGCTCTCGATGAGGCCGGTTACCTGC
>URWS01000167.1 GCA_900551605.1 uncultured Collinsella sp.
CCCTCCCACCCGCTCTCTAACCAAAACCACCACAAAGGGGACAGGCACCTTTGTGGTGGTTTCTCGACTGAAAAGGAAGCAACCATGAAAGCACTCGTCATCAACGGCCCCAACCTCAACATGCTCGGCATTCGCGAGCCGGGCATCTATGGCAGCGACAACTACGACCTCTTAGTGCAGATCTGCCAGGAAGCGGGCGCCGCACAGGGCTTTGACGCGGTCGAGGTTTTCCAGTCCAACCACGAGGGCAGCATCGTCGACAAGATCCAGGAGGCCTACGGCAAGGTCGACGGCATCGTCATCAACCCGGCCGCCTACACGCATACGAGCGTCGCGATTTTGGACGCCCTCAAGGCCGTCGCTATCCCCACCGTCGAGGTCCACATCAGCGCCGTAGAGACGCGCGAGGACTTCCGCCAGATAAGCTATGCACGCTTGGCCTGCTTCGCCACCATCACCGGCGAAGGCCTCCAAGGCTACGCCCATGCCCTGGAGCTGCTGAGGGAGCGTCTCGAAAAGTAAGCAAACGGTGACAATTCACGAACGCTGATTCGCGTGACTACAACGCCAGTGCCGGCAGCAGCAATCTCGCTGCTGCCGGCATTTTATTACTGGCATATAATCGTTGCAGTCACACAATGTCTGGAGACCCGCATGCTGAGCATTCATCTGGGAGATTACCCCGGCTCCATCTACGATACCAAGACCTACTTTAAGAACTCGTACTTGGATTCATGGTTCGAAGACCCCATGGTTGCGCAAATTATTAAAGGCGTTGACGGATCGGAGCTCATCGGCTCTCACAACATCATAAGCAAGCAGCTGGGCTCGATCAGCCCGCTCGAGTTATCCGGCGGAGTAAAGACGCTCCTGCTTGTCCGCAATCTCCCCAACATGGTCTTTAATGCTTCCACCTGCGGCGATAACTGCGCCCGTTGGCTGCTCAAAATTGGCAAAGAACAGGATGTGCTGGTAACCCTTTACCACATCATGAAGTTCCCCTGGAAGCGTTTTGAGATTCGCATCGATAACGATGGCCGCATCGTCAGGAACATGCAGGAGTTTGTTGGCGCCACGAATGATTTTCTGGATGTTGAAGATGCGACTAGAATGCCGCACTAAGTTCTATTGCCGTAATCGCGGAATGCGGTTGCGAAAGACTTATCGGAGTGTTTGAGGGCAGAGCAGTAAGCCACGCAAAACGTTTAAAACCAAGGCTACGCCCATGCGTTGGAGTCGCTGAAAGGCCAATCCACATCAGCAAGACGAAAAAAGCCCGGACCACCAAGCGGTCCGGGCTTAATAAACGATGGTGCTCCATGGCGGATTCGAACCGTCGACCTTGGGATTAGAAGTCCCCTGCTCTATCCAACTGAGCTAATGGAGCAAATAACCGCACGCCCAAGCACGCGCACGCGTGCCAGGCGCTAGTAATTATAACCTAGTTGAACTGCTCGCGGTACGCCTTGCAGACCTCATCGACCGGGCCGTCCATGCGAAGGTCGCCCTTCTCAATCCAAACGGCGCGCTGGCAGATGCGCTCAACCTGCTCCATGGAGTGCGAAACGAACAGAACCGTCACGTCACCGCTCTGGATAAAGTGCTGAATACGCGCCTCGCACTTTTGCTGGAAGAACACGTCACCGACGGACAGCGTCTCATCAACGATCAGAATATCGGGCTCAGTAATCGTCGCGATTGCAAAGGCGATACGCGCCACCATGCCCGATGAGAAATTCTTAAGCGGCATATCGACAAAGTTCTGCAGCTCAGCGAACTCGATAATGCCGTCAAAGTTGGCGTCGATGAACTCCTTGGTATAGCCGAGCAGGGCGCCGTTCAAATAGATGTTCTCGCGGGCTGTTAGCTCGGGGTCAAAGCCGGCACCAAGCTCAATCAGCGGCGCGATGTTACCGTGCACCTTAACGCTGCCCTCGCTTGGCTCAAGCACGCCAGCGATAATCTTGAGCATCGTAGACTTGCCGGAGCCATTGGTGCCGACCAGACCCACGACCTCGCCACGATGAATATCAAACGAGATATGCTTAAGCGCCCTAAACTCCTCAAAGAACAACTCATGCTTGGCAAGCTTGATGAAGTACTCCTTGAGGTTGGTCAGCGACTCGGACGCCATGTTAAAGATCATGGTGACGTCGTCGACCTCGACAGCCAGAGGCTGCTCGCTGTAATCAACAACAGATTCAGTCATCACAGCACTCCTTAGATGTAGAGGATGAACTTGCGCTCGGACTTATGGAACACGGTATAGCCAATAACAAGCGCAAGAACCGCCCAAGCAACGCACATACCAAACGTCATAAGCGAGGGCGTAGTCTGGAACAGGAAGATATCGCGCATAAACTGCAGGTAGTTATACATGGGGTTCGCATAGACCAGAATGCGCACGAGATGCGGCATTTGCGCAACGAAGTCGGTCGTCCAGAAAATAGGCGTGATGTAAGTCCACGCCGTAATGACGACGCTCCACAGATGCATGACATCGCGGAAGAAGACCGTGAGGGCGGAGAGCATCATGCCCAGGCCCATGCAGAAGCACATAAGCAGCAGTAGGCAGACCGGCAGCAGAATCAGGTGCCAAGAAGGCATAACGTGGAACCACAGCATAACGATGGCGACGGCGACCAGCGAGAAGGCAAAGTTGACCAGCGAGAAGAGCACCTTCTGCACCGGGAAGACCCAGCGGTGAACCTTGACCTTCTTGAGCAGCGGAGCTGCGCCCACGATCGACGTCAGCGCCTGGTTCGTAGACTCGGACATGACGGCAAAGGTGACGTTACCCACGATCAAGTACAGCGGGTACATCTCGGGCGTAATAGAGCCGTTGCGACCCTGGGCAAAAATCGTCGAGAACACGATGGCCATGACGATCATCATCAGCAGCGGGTTGAGCACCGACCACGCAACGCCCAAAACACTGCGACGATACTTAATCTTAAAATCCTTGGTAACCAGCTGACGAAGGATAAACGCGTCCTTCTCAAATTCGTTCTTAGCAAACGTCGCAGGCAGACTGCGAGTTTCTTGTTGCTTTGTCTGATCCGACACGGATGCAACTCCTTTACTCGTAATCGTTGACAAACGAACAGTATAGACCCGACAGACAGGCAAACGAATCGCGCAACAAAACTGGAGAACTAACCCACATCTTAGGATGCCAGGCGCAAACGGCTATACTTTCAGAGATTGAAATTCAAAGGAGCATTGAGTGAATTCTGAATCCATTGCCGTCATCATCCCCTGCTACAACGAAGCGCTTACGATCGGTAAGGTCGTCGACGACTTTCACCGCGAACTTCCGCAGGCGACGGTCTATGTCTATGACAACAACTCATCGGACGAGACTTCCCGCATCGCAGCAGAGCATGGCGCGACGGTCCACCTTGAGCCGCGCCAGGGTAAGGGCAACGTCTGCCGCCAGATGTTTCGCGACATCGATGCCGACTGCTACCTGATGGTCGACGGCGACGACACCTACCCCGCCGAGGCGGCCAAGGCCCTCTGCGAGCCTATCCTCAACGGCACGGCCGACATGACCGTGGGTGACCGCCTTTCCAACGGCACCTACGCCGAGGAGAACAAGCGTGCCTTCCACGGCTTTGGCAACAACCTGGTACGCGCCATGATCAAGTGGATCTATGGCTACAGTTTCGATGACGTCATGACCGGTTACCGCGCCATGAGCCGCCCGTTCGTCAAAACCTTCCCCGTGCTTTCCGAGGGCTTTCAGATCGAAACCGAGCTCTCGATCCACGCTGTCGACCACCGCTGGCGCATCAAAGATGTACCCATCGAGTACCGCGACCGTCCCGAGGGCTCCGAGTCCAAACTCAATACCGTGAGCGACGGCATTAAAGTCGTCGCGATGATCGGCACGCTGTTCAAGGACTACCGCCCGCTGAAGTTCTTCAGCCTGGTTGCGCTTCTGTTTGCGGTGATCGGCCTCGCCCTGGGCATGCCCATCGTTGTCGAGTATTTCCAGACCGGCCTCGTCCCGCGCTTCCCCACCGCCATGCTCGCCGCATCGTTTATGTTCCTGTGCGGCCTGAGCCTTGCAACCGGATTCATCCTCGACTCCGTGGCAAAGGTCGAAAAAAAGCAGTGGGAAGTCGACGTGTACAGCAAATACGCTTTCGATGACTATCGCAGCGACAAAACGAACGCGAGGTAAATCGCCATGCCGCTCATCTCCATCGTCGTGCCGTGCTACAACGAGCAGGAATCGCTTCCGATCTTTCTCAAAGAGCTCGATGGCGTTGTCCACGCCATAACGCAAAAGCACCCCGAAATCTCATTCGAAGCGGTCCTCGTCGACGATGGCTCGGCAGACGCAACGCTCACCGTCATGAAAGCCGAGGCCGCGGGCTCGCATCCATATACCTGTCTCTTATACACATCTCCGAGCCCACGAGACTAAGGCGAATC
>URWS01000168.1 GCA_900551605.1 uncultured Collinsella sp.
TCTACACTTATGCGATCGTCGGCAGCGTCAGATGTGTATAAGAGACAGCCCGAGAGCAGGGCCGAGACAGGGCTCGGAGCCTGGGAGTGGGCATCGGGCAGCCAAGTATGCATGGGGAACAGGCCGGCCTTGGTGCCAAAGCCGATCACGACAAACGCAAAGGCGAGGCGCATGAGCGTCGGGTCGAACTGGTCGGCATACGGCAGCACGCACGACAGAAACGCGGCCTCGTGGGCGTTGGGAATCACGTCGGCGGCGTTGGCGTAGATCAGCAGCGTGCCGAACAGGCCAAAGGCCACGCCGGCGGTGCAGACCATCGCATACTTCCAAGAAGCCTCGAGGGCCGTCTTGTTCTTGTAGATACCCACGAGGAACACGGTGGAAAGCGTGGTTGCCTCCACGGCGGCCCAGGTGAGGATCATGTTGTTGGACAGGCATGCGAGCAGCATGGTGAACACAAACAGGCTAAACAGCGCAAAATACTGCTTGGCGCGCTCGGCGGGCATGGAGCCCTCCTCGATATCGGCCTTTACATAGGGCAGCGAGAACAGCCCCGTAAGAAAACCGATAAAGCCGATGAGCAGCACAAAGATGGCGCCCAGCGAATCGAGGTGGAACCACGGGCCAAGAGCGCTCGCGGTGTCGCCGCTCATAAGGACGTCACCGGCCGTCACAATCGACAGCACCAGGACGGCTGCGACGGAGACCAGGTTGAGACCGGCAAACACGTTATAGGACGTGTTCTTGGGCAAAAACGCCATGACCAGCGAGAACACCAAAGGAGTCGCGAGCAGGGCGAGAATCAACGTTTCCATGGACTACCCCCTCAGCTCGGACAGGTCGCGCGCATCGAGCGAGTGGGAGTCGTCCCAAATGCGACGCACGACGATGGACATGATGATGACGGCAAAGATGGCGTCGGTGGCAATACCGATCTCGATGATCTCGGGAGCGGTGGGGGCCAAAAGCGCGAGCGTCACATGGCTGCCGTTTTCCATAAGGCAGTATCCAAAGATCTGCTTCATGATGTTGCGCTGCGAGATGATGCAGGTGAGGCCCACAAAGAAGTGAGCGAAGCTAATAGCGAGCGCAGGCGTTGCGACCTCGGCCGTGGGCAGGCTGATCTGCGTCACGACGGTAAAGCAGATCGCAACCTCGACGGCGATGATGCAAATGGCCCATGCGGGCTTAAGGCCGGCCTTGAGCGATGCGTCGCTCGGCTCGCCCATCTTCTTGTATGCGCGGTTGAGGATGTAAGGGACCAGGACGACCTTGGTGATAAAGGCAGATCCAGCCCACATAAGCAGCTCCTGCGCGCCGGTAGTGACACCGAGCGTGGCGAGCAGTCCCACGAGCACCAGCGACTGCACCGCATACCAGCTGATGGCGTGCTTGATGTTCTTTGAGACGACCACCATGGTGGACGTGACGATCAGAAGGCCGCCAAGGATGTTGACGATCGAATAACCCATGTCGTTCTACCTCCTAACCGATCCAGCTGGCCGAAAGCGGGCCGCTGACGATGACCATGATGATGAGTACGATGAACACGAATGCCATTGCCTTGGGGAGCGGTGCACCAGCGGCGACTTCCTCGCTCGGCTCACCGGGCAGGCAATAGCCCATCCACTTGAGGAACCAGGCAAAGGTGGCGACGGTCTCGGCGACCATGATGCACACGAGCACCAGAATCGCGACGTTGCCGGCACCAACGGAAAAGCCGCCGGCGATAATCTGGAACTTCGAGAAGAACGTGTTCATGGGCGGCACGCCGGCAATGGCGAGCGCCGCCACACCAAAGCCCACACCCGAGATCGGGTACTTCTTTACGATGCCGCGCAGCTTGGGCAGCATACGCGTGCCGAGCGTAAAGGAGAACGAACCCGCGATCAGGAAGAACAGGGTCTTGGCGAAGGCGTGGTTAAAGATGTGGCACACGGCACCATCGAAGGCGAGCTGGCTGCCAAAGACCGAAAGGCCCAGACCAAAGAACACATAGGAGAGCTGGGCGATCGTGGAGAAGGCCAGCAGGCGCTTCATGTCCTTTTGCGGCAGGTACATAAGGAAACCAAAAAGCATGGTGACCATGGCGTCAATAATGGCGACCCAGCCCACGATCTCGGGAATCTCGCCGGCAGAGACGAGTGCACGCGCGAACACGCACACGCCGACCTTAACCATCGAGGCACCATGCAGGTAGGCCGAAACAGGCGTCGGCGCCTCCATGGCCGAAGGCAGCCACATGTACATGGGAACCTGTGCGGACTTGGCCCAGGCCGCAAACAGCACGAGCAAAAGGACGATAGCCTTGAGCTTGGCGTCGAGGCCGGCAATCGCGGTAATGGCGAAGGTGCCGGTGTGGGCAAACACGATGGCGGCGCCCAGATACAGGCCGAGCGCACCGATATGCGTAATGATTAGGGCCTTCATGCCGGCCTTCTTGGCCGTAGGCGTCATGTAGTAGCTAATGAGACCCCAAGAGCACGCACCCGTGATCTCAAAGAACACGAGCTGGCCCAAAAGGGTCGAGCTATACACAAGGCCGGCCATGGCGCCGATGAAGGTCGCGAGGTACGCGTAGAAGCGACGACGCGGCGCGTCGGGATGCTCACGGTTATTCTCGCTCATATAGGGAATCGAATAGATCACGACAAGCAGGCCGATACCCACAAAGGCGGGCGCGAGCAGCGTGCTCATACGATCGAAGGTGAATCCCATGACGAGGGTCTGCCCAAACGAGATCAGGGGGACCTGCGTGTCGGGCATGCCGGCGCCAGCGAAATTCGCGGCGAGGGCGATGGTGCAGGCCGTCGAGACGGCGGCACCCAAAACGCTGAACCACTTGGCGTACGGACGGGGGAACAGGGCGACGAGCACCGAGGCCACCATCGGGGCCGCGATAGCGACCAAGCCGAGAAGGGACAGACTGACTGCAAATGACATTGTTTCTCCCTTCTCCTACACGCCGACGACCACGAAGACAAACGCCAGAACGGCGATGCCCACGACGGCCCAGGTCTGATTGCCAAGCACCTTAAAACGCGAGCGCGAGCAGGAGTTCTCGATCACGCCGCACACGACAAAGTCGATCAGGCACTTCACCAGGAAGATGACGGCGCCCAGAACGGCGGCGGCGCCCACGGTCGCGGGCTCGCCCCAGGGGACGAAGATCGCGCAGAACCAAGCGACGACCAGAACCTGTTTCATAGACATGGCAAGTTTGGCCATGGCGAGCGACGGGCCGGAAAGCTCGGCGAGCGGACCTTCCTGAAGCTCTTGCTCGGCCTCGGCCTGATCAAACGGCAGCTTGCCGAGTTCCATGTAGCAGGCAATCGCAAAGGCGATGCCGGCGAGGATCACGGCGACCGGCGCGTCGATGGCGCCCGTCATGATGTGCTGACCCATGGTGGCGATGTCAGTGGAGCCGCACACCAGGGCGGCGGCAAACAGCGCCAGCAGCATGGACGGCTCGATGAGCACGCTCATGAGCAGCTCGCGGACGCCGCCGATACCGGCGTAGGCGTTGGACGAATCCACACCGCAGAGGGCGAAGAAGAAGCGGGCGAGCGCCAGGCTGTACATGATGGTGATGGCGTCACCAAAGACCGGGATGGGGCTTTGTGCCGTAAAGAGCGGCAGACCCATCGCGAGCATAAAGGCGACGGCGAAGAACAGCGGCGGCATGATGCGCAGCGCAAAGCTCGCATCCTCGCTCTGGGACTCGGGGCGCGCAAAGAGCTTGGCCAGGTCGCGATAGTCCTGCATGATGCTGGGGCCGCGACGGTTGTGCATCTTGGCGCGGATCACGCGGCCGAGACCGGAGAAGAACGGTGCGACGGCCATGACGACCACGCCCTGCAGAACGGCAAGTACGATGTTGTTCATGCTCTCCCCTCCTTAACCCATTTGCACGGCGAGCACGAGGAACACCACGAGTGCCGCGACGATGTAGCAGATATAGATGCTGTAGTTGCCGCCCTCGAGCTTAGTCGCGAGGTCGGCGAGCTTCTCGACACCCTTATGCGGGGCATCGACGAGAACCTTGTCGGGTACGGGCTCCACAGCCTCGGCCACACCGGTGAGCTTCTGGAAGAAGTGCGCGATGGACCAGCAGACGGCCGTGCAGCGGTCGCGCAGCGTGTAGAGAGGCTGCATAAACCAGGACACCTCGGAGGCAAAGGTCGTGGCCACGACGGGCATATGCTCGTTGGGAGCATAGCCGCACGCCCACGGCTGGGACTTCTGCACCTTGCCGACGGTCTTGAGCTTGCGATAACCGCAGGCAAGGCCGACGAGCACCACGAGAGCAATGGCGATCGCGGGCGTGGAGGTGGCAGCGCCGGAGTACTGGTTCATGAGCTCCATGCCCTCGGCGGCAAACACGCCACCGTACGGATGCTGTCTCTTATACA
>URWS01000169.1 GCA_900551605.1 uncultured Collinsella sp.
CTGGTGATCTCCGCCTTGAGAGGGCGGCGTCCTAAACCGCTAGACGAACGGGCCACATGACATCTGCACTGCCGTGCTGCAAGGAAGTATATTACGGGACAAAAAACATCAGCGCAAGAAGAAATTCCAAATTGCCGAAAAATTGTCGGCAGGTTATGGAACACACAGGTAAACTGGGTAGCTAATTCAAGTTGAGATGGACCAAAAGAGCTTCGCGCTCGTTGGGGATGTTGTCTTCGATCACGGCGTCGAGGGCGGAGTTGAGTAGCTGCCCCAGTTCCGGCCCGGGCTTGACTCCGGCACGGATCAGGTCGCCGCCGTTGATGGCGAGCATCTTGAGCGTATAGGGCTCCCCCGCCTTCAGCAGCTCGTGCGCCATCGCGCGCATCTCCTCAATCGTCTCAACGTAATAGAAGCACGACGGGGCCTTGCCGAGCGTGTCGGCACGCTTAAGATCCATGAGCTCGTCCATCAAACGCGGCGTGTCGACGCCCTCGCCCGAAAGCGCGCGCATCATATTGAGCAGGCAGGAGCGCTCGGGGCGCAGCGGCTTGTCGTGATATTTGATGAGCAGGCACACGTCGCGCACCAGGTCGTGCGAGAGCGCCAGGCGATCCATAATGACGCGCGCTTTCTTGGCGCCGAGCTCGGGATGACCGTAGAAGTGTCCGCTGCCGGCGTGATCGACCGTGAAACACTCGGGCTTGGACACATCGTGCAAAAACGCCGCCCACATAAGGCTCGACGAGGGCGCGACGCCGTCGCACAGCGCAAGCTCCCCTGCCACCGTCAGCACACGGGCGATATGCACGTAAACGTTAAACGCATGATAGACACTTCGCTGATCAAAGCCGCGACCCGCTGCCAGCTCAGGCACAGAGGCACAGATGAGCTCGGGGTAGCGCAGCATCGCGTCTCCCCCATGACCGGTCGAAAGAATGCCCTCAAGCTCAATACCCACACGCTCGCGCGCCACGGCGTCGAGCAGCGGCGCGCACTCGGCAAGCGCGCGCTTAGTCTCGGGCTCAATCATAAAGTCCAGGCGGCAGGCAAAGCGCACCGCACGCAACATGCGCAGGGCGTCCTCGTTAAAGCGACGCTTGGGATCGCCGACAGCACGAATCAGCTTGCGCTCCAAGTCACCCTGGCCGTCGTAGCGGTCGACAAGCCCGCGCTCGGGATGCCAGGCCATAGCGTTGACGGTAAAGTCGCGGCGCGCCAGATCGTCCTCAAGCGAGGCGGCACGTTCCACACTCTGGGGATGGCGACCATCGGTGTAAAAGCCATCCAGACGGTACGTGGTGACCTCGATACGCTCGCCATCGGAAATAGCCGTGATTCCGCCAAATTTAATGCCCGACTCCACGACCGCGATACCAGCGGCCTCGAGCGCCGCCTTGGACTCCTGCCACAGGCCGCTACAGCACATATCAACATCGTGGCTGGGGCAACCCATCAGGGCGTCGCGCACCCAACCGCCCACGTACCAAGCCTCAAGACCAGCCGCCTCAAGCGCGCGCAGGACGCGCAGGGACGCATCGGACGGTTGAGTACCGTTGAGCGAAACATTGCACATGCCTATGGCCTCCTGCACTTGTGAGCGTTAATCGATAGTTCTCAAGAAGTCTAACAAGAAACGAGAAAGCGCGCACACGCAATCGCGTCGTCGATTAGATAAAACGAGACAGCAGACGCCACATACGTTCAGCGAGCAAAAAACACCCGCCTCGGAGATCCAAAGCGGGTGTTCGGCAACGATGTAACGATGCGGTTAGCAGACCTGGCGAACCTCGATGTGCTTCTTATATTCGTCCACCTTGGCAAAATCGCCCAGACCGGGGCACTCGACCACGTTGGCGCCGGTGGCCATCGAAAGGCGCAAGGCATCCTCGACTCGCTCGGGGGCGTCGTGCCACACGGACAGGAAGGCGGCCAGCGAGGAATCGCCGGCGCAGACGGTCGACAGCAGCTTGACGTCGAAGGTGCGGTTGGCAAACCAGATATGCTCGCCGTTGGAGAAGTACGCACCGGCGCCACCGAGGGTCAGGAGCACGTTCTTGGCGCCCTTGGCGTGCAGCTCGGCCATAGCGCCCTTGACGGACTCGTCGTCGCCACCGCTCACCTTGATGCCAAAGATGTCAAGCAGCTCGTCGTCATTGGGCTTGATCAGCAGTGGCTCCAGAGCAATGAGGTCTGCCAGCTGATGGCTCGAGATGTCGAGGACGAACTCGGCCCCCTTGGCCTTGACACGGCGCAGGACCTCGGCCAAGAAGCCCTCGGAAGTGTTGGGAGGCAGCGAGCCGCTGATGACCAGGCAGGTCATGTCATCGAGCGAATCGATAAGTTCAAACATCTCCTGCTCGTTGGCCTCATTGATGGCGGCACCGGCATTGACCATATTGTACTCGGTGTCGGGACCGGCGTTGAGGAACACATTGACGCGCGTAATACCGTCGGTCCACACGGGCTTGACAGGCACGCCCAGGGCCTCGGCGCCCTTAACGATAAACTCACCCGAGAAGCCGGCGAAGAAACCCAGGATCGTGGTGTCGACACCATAGTGGTCAAGCGTAAACGAGACGTTGAGGCCCTTGCCGTTGGGCGTGTAGACGGCATTGCGGGTACGCGTGACGGTATTGGCAGTAAGGCCGTCGCAGGCGATGTTGTAGTCAATGGCGGGATTTGCAGTGAGCGTGTAAATCATGAATGTTCCTTTCACGAAGCAACGTGTTAATGAAAGTATATTCCACGCATCGGTAAAAGGCTAGGACAACTCGGTGAACGGTGTGGAAGCGATGAAGTACGGCGGAACACCTCTCCCCCGTGGCGGAACAAAAAGGCGCCCCAGCCGAAACCGGGGCGCCGCATGCGCACGAATATGTCGCGTTTCGATTACTGACGATCGAGCTTGCGGACAGCAACGCGCTTGCTGTACTCGTCGACGTGACCGAAGTCGCCGATGCCGACGGACTCGGCAACGTTGGCGCCGGTGGCCATAGCGAGCTTCATGGCCTCCTCGACGTTGTCGCGATCCCTGTACCACTTGTGCAGGAACGCAGCGAGGGTGCAGTCGCCGGCGCAGACGGAAGAAACCAGCTTGATGTTGAACTCACGCTTGGCGTACCAGATGTCCTCGCCGTTGGAGAAGTAAGCGTCGCCGCGGCTACCGCGGGTGAGCAGCACGTTCTGAACGCCAGCGTCGTGAGCCATCTTCATGGCAACGCGGACCTCGTCGTCGGTGTCGACCGGCACGCCGAAGATGGCCTTCATCTCGTGATGGTTCGGCTTGATGAGCAGCGGCTTCTTGTGAGCGAGCTCCTTGAGCTTGTCGGAGGACAGGTCCAGGACGACGTCGGCGCCACGAGCCTGAGCGTGCTCCATGACCTGAGCCAGGAAGTCGGGCGTAGCTTTGGGAGGCACGGAGCCGGAAACGATCAGGCACTCGAGATCGCCCGCGGTGTCCAGGATGTTGTAGAGCTCCTCCTGGTGCTGCGGCGTGATCGGAGCACCCGGGTTCAGGATGCCGTACTCGTGCTGGCCATCGTTGACGTAGGTGTTAATGCGCGTGATACCGTCGGTCCAGACCGGGCGGCAGAGGCAACCCAGGTTCATGACCTCCTCGACGATGAACTTGCCCGTGAAGCCAGCAAAGAAGCCGAGTGCGACGGTGTCAACGCCCATCTTCTTAAAGGCGAAGGACACGTCAAGGCCCTTGCCGTTAGCCGTGTAGCTGGCCGAGCCGGTGCGGACGTTCTCATCGGGCTCGAGCGGAGAGCTCGAAACCGTCATGTCGACAGCCGGGTTAGCGGTTAGCGTGTAGAACATTTACAGTACCCCCTGTATATGTGAGGGCCGCGTGGCCGGCCCATTCCAACCACGCGGTTACCTCTGATACCAAATTAGCGAGCTGCGGACTCGAGCAGTGCCTTGACCTCGGCTGCGGTGTTGCAGGCGAGCGCCTTCTCGGCGAGCTCGTCGCACTCGGCCTTGGTCCACTGGCTGATGGTCTTGCGGGCGCGCAGGATCGAAGGAGCGCTCATCGAGAACTCCTCCAGGCCCCAGCTGATCAGCAGCGGCTCGAGCAGCGGATCGGCAGCGGCCTCGCCGCACATACCGACCATGATGCCGGCCTTCACGCCGCTCTCGATGATGTTCTTGAGCGAGCGGAGCACGGCGGGATAGTAAACCTGGTACAGGTTGGAGATGGTGTCGTTACCACGGTCGGCGCACATGGTGTAGCCGATCAGGTCGTTGGTGCCGATGGAGAAGAAGTCGGCGACCTCGGCCAGACGGTCTGCGAGCAGCGAAGCGGCGGGCGTCTCGACCATGATGCCGACCTCGATGTTCTCGTTGAACTTGCGACCCTCTTCGGTCAGCTCGGCCTTGCAC
>URWS01000170.1 GCA_900551605.1 uncultured Collinsella sp.
CATCGATAATAAACGAACGGCTGTTCGTGGTCAACCGTTCAGATAAATCATATGCAGGCGGTCTTTCCAAAACCCAACCAAACGCCGACCAAACACTGACCAAATGCTTGACCACAAAGGACCAAATATGAACAAGGCAGGCAAAATTACGTCTACAACCAGCACAAACGCCAAATGAGCCTAAGGTCCCTATCTCCACAATTAAGGGGCCCGGAGGCCCCTTAAAACACGTCTATTCCATAGAATCGAGCACGCAGACAATGCGACCCAGTGCCTCCGCGACCGCATGGGCACGAACACACGAACGATCGCCCTCATAGCGACAACGAATGGAGTCCACGATCGGCACTCCCCCATCGGCCGAGCGATACGCCCAGCCAATATAAAAAGTGCCAGCCGGATCGTCCTCGGTCCCTCCACCGGGGCCGGCATAGCCAGTCGCGCTCACGGCAATATCGCTCTGGTACAGCTCCAGCGAACCCGACGCCATCTCGCGCGCGGTCTGATGCGACACCGCGGTGTAGCGGTCGAGCGTCTCCTGCTCAACACCCAGCACGCGATGCTTAATCTCATCGCAGTAGGTCACCGCACCGCCACGCAGCACCGCCGAGGCGCCCGGGATATCCGCAATCGTCGAGGCGATCATACCCGCCGTCAGCGACTCAGCCGTCGAAACCGTCACGCCCCGAGCGCTCGCGCGCTCGACGATATCGCGCACCAGCTCCTCGTTATGTGCGGAAATCTGCTCAAAAGAGTCCGTCATACCCACCAGGACCTAGACCGAAAAGACGATCTTGCGGCAGTTCCAGAAGTACTGGGCGCCCGAGATAACGGTCAAGACAACGGCAACGGCATACAGGAAGCGCGACACCGAGTAGATGCCGAGCGTCAGCGCCACCGGGCCAAGGTGCAAGCCGGCCATAGCAAAAACGCACAGGTAACCGCAGATGGAGACCATCGTGGTTGCCGTCTTGTACTTGCCGAGCTTATCGGCCGCAACGACCACGCCGGCGGCACTCGCAACCATGCGCAGGGCGCTTACCAGCAGCTCGCGGAAAAGGATAATAAACACGGACCACACGGTCACCGCGCCAAAATCCAAGAACAGCAGCAGGGCAGAGAACACGAGCAGCTTGTCGGCGATGGGGTCCAAGAATTTACCGAAGTCGGTGATCTCGTTGCGCGAACGCGCCAGATAACCGTCGACCTTATCGGTGCACGACAGGATCACATACAGAATGAAGGCAGCGGCGGCGAGCGGGCCGTCGAAGGTGCTCCAATCCGTACCGGCAACACTCGTGTGAGAAAGCGCCGACACGATCATGAACACCGGAATAAAGACGATGCGCACGCACGTCACGATGTTGGCGGGCGTCCAGACACTCGTCAGTTCCTTATTGCTCTCGTTTGCCACGACGCTCTCCTACTCCACAACATGGCCGATAAGCTCATAGCAGAAGCTATCGGTAAACTCGACAGTCAGAATATCGCCCACGGACGCCTCGCTGGCGTCCAGATGCACCGCGCCATCGGAATCGGGCGCCTGGAACCAGGCATGGCCGATCAGCTCGGCGCCGTCCTCGGTCTCTTCGATACCGTCGACGATCACCTGGGCGCGCTCGCCCACATGTGCGGCGGTAGCGGCAAAACCGAGCGACTCGGCCAGGTCCATGGCCTCCTGGGCGCGCTCGAGCTTAACCTCTTCGTCGACCTGGCCCTCCATCTTAGCGGCCAGGCTGCCCTCCTCCTGCGAGTAGGCAAAGACGCTCGTATAGTCAAACCCGACGGTGTCCATAAAGTCGATAAGATCGCGGAACTCGTCGTCGGTCTCGGTCGGAAAGCCGACCATAGCCGTGGAGCGAATCACGATGCCGGGGATGCGCTCACGCAGATCGCGGAACAGGTCCTCGAGCTCCTGGCGCGAACCGGAGCGACGCATAGCCTTGAGGATGCGCGCGTCGCAGTGCTGCACGGGGATATCGATATAGGGCAGGACCTCGGGCGTATCGCGAATCGTCTCGATGAGCTCATCGGTCATGCCCTCGGGCTGCAGATAGAGCACGCGGACCCAGACGTTGTGCGGGCGCACGGCCTCGGCGACGGCGCGCAGCAGCTGCGCCAGATTGCGCGGCGAGCCCTCGGCGGCGTCCTCGTCGGCAAAGTCAGTACCCCAAATGCCCGTGTCCTGGCCGATCAGCACGATCTCGCGCACACCGCCGGCAACCAGGTCGCGCACCTCGGAGATAATGCTCTTGGCATTACGCGAATGATAGCGACCGCGAATGTAAGGGATCATGCAGAAGCTGCAGAAGCGGTTGCAGCCATCAGAAATCTTGACGTAGGCAACGGCACCCTCGACGGTACGCTTGACCTGCGGAATATAGGCTGCGATCTCACGCTCGACACCCAACACGCCATCGATGACCGCCACGATGCCGTCCTCCTCGTCGGCCTTCACAAAGGCAGCGACCTCGGGCAGCTCGTCAGGCAGGTCGTCGCCATAGCGCGACGGCACGCAGCCGCACATGACGATGGGGCAAGAACGAACGCCGTCCTGAACCTCGTTGGCGAGCTCGAGCGTGGTCTCGATGCTCTCGGACGTTGCGGAGGCGAGGAACGAGCATGTATTGACGATGGCGATATCGGCATCCTGCGGGTCGAATGCTTCCTCGTAGCCTGCGGCGGTCAAAAGAGAACGCATGCGGTCGGTGTCAACCTCGTTCTTAGCGCACCCGAGGGTGATGTAGAGCACGGAGCCCAACGGTGTATCCATGTTGGAGAGCGGTCCTTTCGAATGATATTAGCGGTAGTTGGTGAACTGCAGCGGCTGGCCGTAATCCTGGTCGCGCAGGAACTGGATCACGGTCTGCAACGCGTCCTTCGAAGCAGAGGAAACACGCAGCTTGTCGGCCTCGATGGTCACCTTGACCTTGAGTTTTTGGTCCTTGATGTCCTTGTTGATCTTCTTGGCGGTCGCCTGGTCGATACCCTCGACGATATGGCCGAGCACGCGCACGGTGCCGCCCGACGCCGCCTGCGGAGCATCCCACGAGACAGCCTTGAGGTCGATGCCGCGCTTGATGAGCTTGGAGCTCAGCACGTCGATAATCTGCTTAGAGACAAAGTCAGCCGGGGCGCTGATCGTAAAGAGCTTGTCGCCCTTCGAAAGCTCGATCGTGGCGCCGGAATCCTTAAGGTCATAGCGCTGGGAAATCTCGCGCGTGGTCTGCTGGAAGGCGTTGTCGACCTCTTGCATGTTGACCTCGGACACGACGTCGAAGCTGGAATCTTTAGCCATGATGTTTCCTTTCGCGTACGAGCGGCTTAGTAGCTATCGTACGAATAGTCGGTAGAATCGGTGGGTGTCTGACCGTCAGTTGCGGTATCGGCGCCATCCGTGGACTGGGCATCGGTAACGTCGGTGGTATCGGCACCATCGGTGGTGTCGGTACCATCAGAACTTTCACCATTCTCGGAATCAGTCGTCTCCTTCTTGGGAACGGTGATCGTCACGCGCGCCACGCCCGAGGTCTTGGTATCGTAACGGACCTTTTCGCCGTTCTTGGTAACGGTGACATCGGAAGGCTTAGACGTGGTGATCTCGATCGAGGACTCGGGCGTGTACTCCTGCTCAAAGGGGCCAGTCGCCTGGGCGCCATAGACCGACTTGCCATCGACCTTGACCTCAATCCAGGCGGTCTTTCCCTTGGCAACGGAGACCTTGACCTTCGTTGCCTCGTTTTCTTCCTTTTTAGCCGTCGTCTTGGTGGCGTCCGAATCGGTCGACTCATCCGTCGCCTCATCGGTGTCTTCGTCCTCGTCGACCGTTTCGGTCTTCTTAGAAGACTTCTTAGTCGTCGTCTTGGTGGCAGTGGGCGTCTCGGGCGTGGTCTCGGGCGCCGAAGATGCGCAGCCGCGCAGAAGCACCACGATGAGCACAATCAACAGCAGCGCAACGGCACCGATGCCGGCGTAGACAATACGCGGATCGAACCCGTTGTTTTGAGGAGTACGTGATCCGCCGCGTCCACGATTGGAACTGCTGCGGCCGCCTCCCTGAGGCATACGACCACGATTGCTATCGGAACGGCCGCGATAGCCACCCTGGCCCTGAAGGCTGCGCTGACCCGAGCGGGGCGCAAGTTCACCGCGGCCTTGATAGCCACGCTGGCCCGAACGCGGAGCCGAAGAGCGCTGGCCATACGGCTGTGATTGAGAGCGAAGACGCGGCGTCACCTGCGTGGTATCGGCATCCGCATAGCCACCGCGAGAGCGTCCCGTAGAGGCACCACGGTAACCGCGATCGGAATAGCCGCCGTCGCCGTAGCCGGCACGAGGGTCACGCGCCACGCCTCGGGCAGCGGGAAGTGCACGGTCCTCGGGC
>URWS01000171.1 GCA_900551605.1 uncultured Collinsella sp.
GACTCATCCCCACAGCCGTTGCTTACATCTTATATATGCAGGGTCTGTCCATGGGGCTCGAGACATCGAAAGTTCCCGTCGTAATGTCTTTCGAGACGGTCGTCACCGTACTGGTGGGCATTGGTGTCTACGCCGAGCCCGCCGGCGCGATTAAAGTCCTGGGCATCGTGTTGGTGCTCGCGTCCATCCTGATTATGAACACCGACTTCTCCAAGCTGCGCAACAGTGTGTTTGTCGGTCATGTCATTGAGAGCATGACCTTTAAGCCCAACGCGTGGTGGACCGAAAAATCTCAGGACATGGATCTGTTTAAAGAACGCACCGGCATTGCGCTGGAACCCACCGTACAGGAAAGCCCCTGGTACTTCGTGCGATAGGGGATTGCGCGCAGGGTCTGACCTGGGGTTATCCAGCTAGCGCCGGCCTACCCAGCCCAACGTTTCGAGTACGTTAAACCCGTCAACGGTCGATTTTCACCCGCGAACGGTCTTTATACTAATTAGCAATATAAGCAACGTATAAGACGTTATAATGACCATAACGAAAAGGAGGAGGCAAGATGAATCAGATCATTCTCGCATCTCATGGCGGCCTGGCCGCAGGCGCCAAAGACACGCTCGAGATGGTTCTCGGCGACGTGTCGAACGTCCACGTCGTGTCGCTTGCTCGTGACGACAAGGAGCCCATCACCAATAAGGTTGAGGCTATGATCGCCACGTTCAACGCGGACGACACCGTCTATGTGCTGACCGATATGCTCGGCAGCTCGGTCAACAACAACATGGTCGAGCTTTCCAAGAACGGCACGAAGTTCACGGTTGTCAGCGGTTTCAACATCCCGTTGGCGCTCACGCTTGCTATGAGCCCCGCCCCCGTCAAGGGCGCCGAGCTCGCGGCCCTCATCAACGAGGCCCGCACCGGTCTGACCAATCCCAACGCACCGGTCGAGGCCGCCGCGGCTCCCGCCAAGAAGGCCAAGGCGTCCCGTCACAGCTCCGGTCCCGCCAAGATCGTCCTCGCACGTCTTGACTACCGTCTGCTGCACGGCCAGGTCGTCTTTACCTGGACCACCAAGGTTCAGGCCGAGCGCATCATCGTCGTCGACAACGCTGCCGCCAACGATGACATCAAGAAGGGCGCTCTTAAGCTGGCCAAGCCCCAGGGCGTGCGCCTGAACGTCTTCACCGTCGAGCGTGCCCTCGCCAAGATGGACAAGCTCAACACCCTCGGCGAGCGCGTCATGTTCGTCTTTGGCAACACGGCCGAGATGCTGCAGTTCTGCCAGGGCTACAAGCTCGACGCCATCAACCTGGGCGCCACCGCCAACCACGACGGTGCCGATCAGGTCGGCGGCAAGGACAGCTCCGTCTTCCTCGACGCCAACCAGAAGGCCGACGTCAACCAGCTGCTCGACATGGGCATCAAGCTCTACGTCCAGCAGACCCCTACGTATCAGAGCGTCGACATCGACGCCAAGCTGTAATCAACCAGGCTTTTGCCTGACTGAAAGGAGAAGGGTATGAATACGTTCATCAGTGCGGTGCTCGTCGGCCTCGTCGGCGTGTTCTGCATGTGGGACTCCCGCCTGCTCGGTCGTCTTAACTTCGAGCAGCCCCTCGTTGGCGCTACGCTCGTCGGTCTGCTGCTGGGCGATGTGCCCACCGGCCTTGCCGTCGGTGCCGCCGTCGAGCTCGTGTCCATGGGCCTGGTGCAGGTCGGCGCCGCCGTTCCGCCCGATATGGTCCTGGGCGGCATCGTGGCCGCTGCCTTTGCGTGCCTGACCGATGCTTCCGCCGAGACCGCCATGACGATCGCCATCCCGGTCGCCGTCCTGGGTCAGCTTCTCGGCATCGTGTTCCGTTCCATCATCGCCGCCCTCACCCATGTGGCAGATAGCGCGATCGATAACGGAAAGTTCAAGACCGCCTACCGTATGCACATCTGCGCCGGCTCCGGTCTGTACGCCGTCATGTACTTCCTGCCGATCTTCCTCGCCGTTTTTGTTGGCACCGACCTGGTTCAGGCCATCGTCAACATGGTTCCCGAGTGGCTGTCCACTGGTCTTAACGTTTCGACCAAGATCATGACCGCCTACGGCTTGGCCCTGCTGCTCACCATGATGATCAAGAAGGGTATGACTCCGTTCCTGTTCATCGGTTTCCTGCTCGCCGCTTACCTCAACCTGTCCGTCATCGCGGTCGCTCTGATCGGTGTGTGCCTGGCTGTCGTCTTCATGGGCTTCAAGTTCAACGGTTCCCATGCAGCCGCCGGTGTCGATTCCGACTACGATCCGCTCGAAGACGACGAAGACTAAGGAGGAACACACTATGGCAACCGCAACCAAGGACGTGTCCCTGAACAAGAAGGTCAGCCAGTTCTTCTGGCGCTCCTGGGCCATCCAGGCCTCTTGGAACTACGAGCGTCAGATGAACATGGGCTTCCTCTACGGCATGGTTCCCACGCTCGATCGCCTCTATCCGGACGAGTCCGACCCCAAGCAGCTCGCTGCTAAGAAAGAGGCTTACCACCGTCACATGGCGTTCTACAACTGCACCCCGCAGACGAGCGCCTTTATCCTGGGCCTCACCGCCTCCATGGAGGAGGAGTACGCCAAGGATCCCGAGAACTTCGATCCCGATTCGATCAACGCGGTCAAGACCTCCCTCATGGGTCCGCTTTCCGGCATCGGTGACTCCTTCTTCCAGGGCACCATCCGCGTTATCGCCTTTGGCCTGGGCGTTCAGCTGGCTCAGCAGGGCTCCATCATGGGCCCGATCCTGGCCATGCTCATCTCCATCGTCCCCTCTGTGCTGATTACTTGGTTCGCCGCCAAGATGGGCTATCAGGGCGGCCACGAGTACCTGAGCAAGCTTCAGGGCGGCGACCTCATGGAGAAGCTCATGTATGTCTGCGGCATCGTGGGTCTTATGTCCGTGGGCGGCATGATCGCCACGCTGATCGGCGCCACCACCCCGCTGCAGTTCGCTGAGGGCACCGTCGTTATCCAGGACATCCTGGACGGCATGATGCCCCAGATGATCTCCCTTGGCCTCACCGGCCTTATGTACTGGCTCATCAAGAAGAACGTCAACACCGGTTGGCTTCTCGTGATCGCCATCGTGGGCGGCATCGCCCTCTCCGCGGCCGGCATTCTGGCCTAGTCGCGACCAAGCGCCTAACCGCTTTCCCCCGGGGGCCTGCCTGGCATCCCATACCCCAGGCAGGCTTCCATCCCCAAAATGCGACAATGGGACAGTCCCCTTGTCGCATCCTCAACGGACCGGCGACTCGGTCCAAACCACGGTAACCCTGCGAGCGCCCGGCAATGTGGCGCCGCAAAAATCGAAAGGAATGTGTCAGATGTACGAGATCGACCTTAACCTCCCTAAGCAGATCGTCGCTGACGTCCTGTCCAACCACGAGATCCACAGCGTCGCCTTCGTCGGCTGCGGCGCTTCCATGTCCGACCTGTACCCCGCCAAGTACTTCCTGGCCAACAACACGGACAAGCTGAACGTTCAGATCTTCACCGCTAACGAGTTCAACTACGACACGCCCTCCTGGGTCAACGAGCACACCTTCGTGATCACCTGCTCCCTCGGTGGCTCCACGCCCGAGACCGTCGAGGCCAACAAGACCGCCAAGAAGCACAACTGCCCGGTCGTCTCCCTCACCAACAAGGCTGGCTCCGCTCTGACCGTTGACGCCGACCACGTCATCGTTCACGGCTTCCACGCCAACTACGCTGCCAAGTGCGAGAAGCCCGGCTATGCTATCGCTCTTGCTCTCGAGATCCTTCAGCAGACCGAGGGCTATGACCACTACGAGGACATGATCACCGGCCTCACCAACATCTTCGATCTCTGCGAGAACGCCGCTCAGCACTGCAAGAAGCTCGCCAAGAAGTTCGCCGAGGACTTCAAGGACGACAAGATGATTTACTTCATGGCTTCCGGTGCCTCCGAGAAGATGGCTTATTCTCACGCCGCCTTCCTGTTCACCGAGATGCAGTGGATCGACGCCGCCGCCTACAACACCGGCGAGTACTTCCACGGCCCGTTCGAGGTTTCCACCGAGGGTAAGCCCTACGTCTTCTTCATGTCCGATGGCGCCACCCGTCCGATGGACGCCCGCGCCCTCACCTTCCTTGAGCGCATGGGCGCCAAGGTCGCTCTGATCGACTCCAAGGACTACGGCCTGGCTGACGCCGTGCCCGCGAGCGTCATCACCTACTTCAACCCGCTGCTGCACCTCGCCGTTATGCGTGAGTACGGCAACCAGATCGCCGAGGCCCGTCAGCACCCGCTGACCATGCGTCGCTACATGTGGAAGCTTTCCTACTAATCACAAGTAAGTAGACCTTACGGGTT
>URWS01000172.1 GCA_900551605.1 uncultured Collinsella sp.
ACACTTATGCGATCGTCGGCAGCGTCAGATGTGTATAAGAGACAGCTCAAAGGCCTCGGTGCGGAAAGCTTCCCACTCGTTGATCTGCTCGGCAAACTTGTCAGCATCGACCATGCGCAGCACGTCGGCAGCCAGGGCCCAGCGGTCCATGTTGTTCAGGCGCAGCATGTCGAACGGCGTGGTCGTGGAGCCCTTCTCCTCATAGCCGTGGACGCGGAAGGCGTCGTGGCCGGGGCGGTTCCAGATCAGGCGGCGAATCGTGCCGGCATAGGCGTGGAAGGCAAAGAGGACGGGCTTCTCACCGCAGCCGAACAGCTCGGCCCAGCGCTCGTCGCTGATGGCCTGGTCGTTCTCGCAGACGTTCTGGATCTTGAGCAGGTCGACCACGTTGACGAACCACACCTTGATGCCCAGCTCGCGCAGCATGTCTGTCGCGGCCAAGGCCTCGAGCGTCGGCACGTCGCCGCAGGTGGCGACCACGACATCGGCCTCGGCGAGCGAGTCGGCGGTCGATGCCCACTCCCAGGTCGCGACGCCCTCGGCGAGCTCCGCCTTGGCCTCATCGACCGTCTGGAAAGTCGGGGCGGGCTGCTTGCCGCAGAAGATGGCGTTGACGCAGTCGGTGGACTGGTAAACGCGCTCGGCAACGGCAAGGGCCATGTTGGCGTCTGCCGGATAGTAGGCGTTCACGATATGCGTATCGTTGGCCTTGTTGAGCAGCAGGTCGATAAAGCCCGGGTCCTGGTGCGAGAAGCCGTTGTGGTCCTGGCGCCAGACGTGGCTCGACAGCAGAATGTTGAGGCCGCTGATGGGGGCACGCCACGGAATCTCGCGCTTGGTGGCCTCGAGCCACTTGCAGTGCTGATTGACCATGGAATCGACCACATGGACAAAGCTCTCGTAGGAGCTCCACACGCCGGAGCGGCCGGTGAGCACGTAAGCCTCGAGGAAGCCCTCGCACTGGTGCTCGGACAGCTGCTCAACGACCTTGCCGGAGCCGGCCAGCAGCTCGTCGTTGGCCTCATCCTCGTAGAAGCCGGCATCCCACTGCTTTTTGGTCACCTTGTAGGCAGCCTGCAGGCGGTTGGACGCGGTCTCGTCGGGACCGAAGATGCGGAAGTCGTCCATGTTCTTAGCCAAGACATCGGCGGTGTACTCACCAAAGACGCGGGCGGCCTCGGTGGAGCCCCAGCCGTGGCCCTTCTCGGCAACGGGAATCTCGTGGGCGTGGATATCGGGCAGCTCAAGCTCGCGACGGACCTTACCGCCGTTTGCGTTGGGGTTGGCGCCGATGCGCAGCTCACCGGTCGGCATAAAGGCCGTCACCTCGGGGCGCACCTGGCCCTCGGGCGTAAAGAGCTCCTCGGGCTTGTAGGAGCGCAGCCACTCGCGAAGCACGCGGAAGTGCTCGTGGGTGTCCTTGGCGCTCGCCAGCGGCACCTGATGCGCGCGCCAGGAGTCTTCGGTCTTCTTGCCGTCGATCTGCTTGGGGCAGGTCCAACCCTTGGGCGTGCGGAACACGATCATGGGGTAGGCCGGACGGACCACGGTCTCGCCCGCGGCGGCCTGGGCCTGAGCGGTGGCCTTGATGTCGCAGATCTCGTCAAAGACCTTTTCAAACAGGGCGGCGAAGCGCTCGTGGATGCTCGCATGGCTCTCGTCGTCAAAACCGGCGACAAAGAAGTGCGGATTATAGCCCATGCCCTCAAAAAACTTGGTGAGTTCTTCGTCGGACACGCGGGCAAGGATAGTGGGGTTGGCGATCTTATAGCCGTTGAGATGCAGGATCGGCAAAACGATACCGTCGGTTGCCGGGTTCACGAGCTTGTTGGACTGCCAAGAAGTCGCGAGCGGACCGGTCTCGGACTCGCCGTCGCCCACCACGGCCACGGCCAGCAGGCTCGGGTTGTCCATGACGGCGCCATAGGCGTGGCTGAGCGTGTAGCCGAGCTCGCCGCCCTCGTGGATGGAACCGGGCGTCTCGGGCGCAAAGTGGCTCGGAATGCCGCCGGGATAGGAGAACTGGCGGAAGAACTTCTGCAGGCCAGCCTCGTCATCGGTGATGTCGGGGCGAATCTCGCGGTAGGTGCCGTCGAGCAGCGACTGGGCAGTACCGGCGGGACCGCCGTGGCCAGGACCCATCAGGAAGATGGCGTTCTGGTTGTGGTCGGCGATGAGGCGGTTGACGTGGCCGAACAGGAAGTTGATGCCGGGCGTGGTTCCCCAGTGACCGACCAGGCGGTGCTTAACGTCCGGACGACCAAAGTCACGCGTCTCGCCGGTCTTCTCGTCGACAAAGTCAGCACGCATCAGCGGGTTGGAGCGAAGGTAAATCTGGCCGACGGACAGATAGTTCGAGGCACGCCAATACAGGTCGACACCCTCGAGCTCGGAAGCCGGAACCTCATGTCCCAGTTTTTGCCACGGCGTTCCCAGTGTTTTAGCCATTGTTTATGTCCCTTCGCTGCGCGGTCACCCTCCGATACGGCAACCTTTCGTTGGGACTAGTATATTTGCTAAAACGTTTTATCAAGGTGAAAAAACGTTTTATCATCCTTATTTGCCTTATGAATCGGCAAAACGAGACATTCACCTGCGGCATTGCCTGTCACAGGTACTTCACAATCGATCTCTACGAATTGATAAACGTGTTTAGTTGTGTTTAGTAAGCTCGAGCACGCTGTCCTTTACGATGAGCACAGGCTCCAAAACCACCTCTTCGGCACGCCTGCCGCCCTTGCCGGCAAGCCGCTTGGACATGCAGCCAAAAGCATGCTCGGCGAGCACACCCGGATCCTGCTCAATCGCCGTCAACGCTGGCTCAAAGAGAACGTCGGCCGCCGAGTTGTCATAGCTTACGACCGAGATATCGCCCGGAATGCTCTTCCCCATCTCGTGCAGGCGCTTGAGCAGGCCGAGGGCAATGTTGTCCGAGCTTGCGAACACGGCGGTGGCGTCGGTTGCGAGCACCGCCTCCGAGGCCTCGTAGGCACTCGGGATGTAATACTCGCTCTCGAACTCCAAGCGCGCATCGATGGGCAGCCCCACCTCGCGCAGCGCACGCTCGTAGCCGGCGAGACGCTTGCGGCCCGTGTTGGACCGGCGCGCGTTGACCAGGCAGGCGATACGACGGTGACCCTGTTCGATTAGATAGCGGGTGGCCATGTAGCCGCCCATCTCGTGGTCGAACATCACCTTATCGCACTCGAGTCCCTCAATGGCACGGTCGACCATTACGGCCGGGATGGGCAGGTGGCTGACTTCTTCGCGCAGGGCGCGGTCATCGGAGAACTCGTCACCCACCACCAGAAAGACGCCATCAACGCCACGCGTCACCAGCTGGCGCAGCAGCTCCAGATCGTCATCGGCGCTTCCGCCCGAGCTGGTAATGAAGAGCGCATAGCCGTCCTCGCGGCAGCGCTTTTCCAGGCTGCCGGCGAGCGAGGCAAAAAATCGGCTCTCGATGTTGGGAACGATAAGGCCCAGCGTGCGCGACTCTCGCATGACCAGGCTGCGCGCGATCTGGTTGGGAACATAGTGGTTGCGTGCCGCGACCTCCTTGATGAGCTTGCGGTTTTCTTCCGAGATGCGACAGGGCCGATTGTTGAGCACAAGCGAGACCGACGAGGGGGAAAGCCCCACCTCCTGGGCGATCTGCTTCAGGGTTACCTTGTTGGCCATCTCGCTCCTTCCGGGTTTACGCGCAATCTCTTGAAAGTATAGCGACTGCCCATCTACCTCGGTGATAAACACTTTACCAATCCGGTAGACGGCTGTTTTATCGCCGCGATTGGTGCAAAGCAACCTGACCCCTTTGCACCAAATCCATCCGGGTGGGGTATATTGCATTCGATTGATGACAACGACCACCAAAAGGCGGATATTCGTATGCACGAGAACGACTTTTTTAACGAGGACCTGCTGTGCGCGCTTGCTGGCGTTGCCGGCGAGGACAACGTGCTGATGAGCGAGCCCATGCGCGAGCACACCACGTTTAAGATCGGCGGCCCGGCCGACGTCTTTGTCACGCCCGATACCGAGCAGGGCCTCGTCGCCACGCTCGACACCTGTTATCGCTGCGACCTGCCGCTCACCATCGTGGGCAACGGCTCCGACCTGCTCGTCGGCGACAAGGGCATCCGTGGCGTCGTCGTGGCGCTGGGCGAGGGACTCTCCGACATTACGGTCGACGGCACGCACGTCACGGCGACAGCCGGCGCCTTGCTTTCCGATGTCGCCGCTGCGGCAGCCGAGGCCGGTCTAACCGGCATGGAGCCCATCTCGGGCATCCCCGGATCGGTCGGCGGCGCCTGCTACATGAACGCCGGTGCCTACGGTGCCGGCATGGCCGATGTGCTGGAG
>URWS01000173.1 GCA_900551605.1 uncultured Collinsella sp.
GCCTTAGTCTCGTGGGCTCGGAGATGTGTATAAGAGACAGGAGCCAGCACAGGTTGTCCTTCATGATGACGTCCATGCCACCACTGGTGTAGCTGCCCTCGGGCATGCCGCCGCAACCCAGGCAGTCGGTGATGAGCACCGTGTGCTGCCAGCCCTTTGCCTGCAGCAGTGCCTTGATGGCGGCAGGGTTTACGTGCTTGCCGTCACAGATGATCTCGGCGTAGGTCTCGGGCGTGGACATGGCTGCACCCACGACACCGGGCTCGCGGTGATGCAGCCCGCGCTGGCCGTTATAGGTATGCGTAAAGCAGCTGGCACCGGCGTTGATGGCGGCGATGCACTCATCGTAGGTGGCGTCGGAGTGACCGATGCTGGTCACCACACCCTTGGCGTTCAGAGCAGCCGCATAAGCAGCGGCACCGTCGCGCTCGGCCGCCATGGCGCTCTTAACGATGCGACCGCCCGCAGCCTCCTGCCACTGATCGAAGACCTCCTCGGAGGGGTCGATCAGATAAGCGGGGTTCTGCGCGCCCACGTGCTTCATGGTAAAGAAAGGGCCCTCCAGGTAGATGCCCTGAATGCGAGCACCGCAGAAGTCGGGGCCGCGACCCTCGTCCGCCTGGGCGATGGCGGCGCAGGCGTCCTTAATCTGCTCGACGCCATCGGTGAACGTCGTGGGCAGCCAGCTGGTGGTGCCGCGACGGGCGAGCTCGGTCGAGCTGATATCGATGCCCTCGGGATCGTCATCGGTAGTCGAGTGGTTATAGAAGCCATGGATGTGGGTGTCGACCATACCCGGTGCGATCCACGATCCCGTGTAATCCTTAATCTCGCAAGAGGGCTCGTCGGCCTGCCAGGCGCCAAAGACGCCATCCTCGACCATAAGATAGCCGCCCAGTTGCGGGCCTGCCGGCAAGAAGAACTTGTCAGCCTTAATTGCGTACGTGCTCATATGCACTCCTTGCTTCTAAAGCAGTTGACTGTGGTGATGCTTATACCCAGCTCACGTAAAACAAAAAGCGCCCGCCCGCCGTTATGAGCGGACGGGCGCCCTTACAGGGGGACGCGATTAAGCGGTGAAGGGGTGAATCGTCACGCCCTTGACCACGCGGTTGACCGTGCCGGTGGGGCTCGGCGTATCGGGCGTGTTGCCCACGCGCACGGAGTTGAGCAGGCTGATGGCCTGGGCAAACATCACGAACGGCAGAGCAAGGTAACCCTCGGGGAGTGCCTCATAGCCCTTAAAGGTGAAGGACTCACCCTCGTAGACAGTAGCGCCATCCTGCTGAACGGCAACGGTGTGCTGAGCGATCTCGTCGCCACCGATCTCGTTGAGGATGTCGATATCGTACTGACGGGTGTAGGCATCGTTGTTGACGAACACGAACACGAGGGTCTTGTCGTCGACGAAGGACTTGGGTCCGTGACGATAACCCATAGAGGTGTCGTAGGAAGTAGCGACCAGACCGTGAGCGAGCTCGAGGATCTTGAGCTGGCTCTCCTGGGCAAGGCCACCGAAGGAGCCGGAACCCAAGTAGGTCACGCGGTTGAAGTCGCCAGCCAGGTAATCGGCAACCTCGGACTCGCGAGCGATGACCTCCTCGCCCATCTTGGCGATGGTCTCGACCCACTCGGCCTTCTGCTCGTCGGAAGCCTCGTCAAAGATGAGGGTAGAGAGCAGGGTCATGCAGGTGTAGGAACCGGTCATGGCGAAGCCCTTGTCGTTGGCGCGCGGGATGAGCAGCGTCAGCGCATTGGGGTCATCAGCGGACTCGACAGCGAGCTTGCCCTCGGGAGCGCAGGTGATGTTGAGGAACTTGACGTTGTGGACGAGCTCCTTGGCAACGGCGACGGCGGCAAGGCTCTCGGGGCTGTTGCCAGAGCGAGCAAAGGAAACCACGAGCGTGGGATCCTCAGCGCGCAGGAAGTCGCGCGGGGCGCTCACGATATCGGTCGTGGCGATGGGCTTAAAGTCGTAGAGATCAGTGTTGCCAGCGTGACGCAGGTACGGGGCGCAGGTATCGCCAACATAGTCGGACGTACCGGCACCGGTGAAGACAACGGACAGACGGCCCTCGCCCATAGCGCGAGCCTCAGCCAGAAAGGCCTCGATGGCCTCCTTGTTCTCGCGATAGATGTTGAGCGTATCACGCCAAAGCTCGGGCTGCTGAGCAATCTCGGCCGTGGTGATCTGGGCGCCGAGCTCGGTGAGCTCCTCGACACTCTTCTCGAACATTTCTAATACCTCTCTAGAAGTAATCCTCTGACGTGCAATTATACACTTCGGTTGGTTATCTGGTAGTAACCAGTTAAATACAAAGAATCATCATATGGAAACGGTGCAGACACTAATCGCTACGCTGGTGGTAAACCTTGTATTTAAACTGATCGGCACGAGCAACCGAGAGCGTATACTCCACAACCTCGTTTGACTCGTTATACGTAGTCCTAACCAAATCGAGCACAGGCGAGCCCTCGACGATTTCCAAAAGGTGGGCATCGGTGGGACGGGCTATGCTCGCATAGAACTCCTCTTCGGCCACGCGTATTTTTTGCTTAAAGTCTTGCTCAATCACATCGTAAAGCGGCTTACGCTCCAGCAGCGGTCGCTTTAGGGACAGAAATTGACGAACCGGTAGATAGCTACGTTCGACCATCATGGGCATGTTGTCGGCAGAACGAAGGCGCTTGAGCTTAAAAATGCGATCACCGATACGTAATCCCATATGCTCGGCCAGATTCTTATCGGCCTCCATCTCGCAAAAATCGAGAATCGTGGTCTCGGGGTCACGACCCATCGCGCGCATCTGCTCGGTAAAGCTGTAGGACTGCATAAGATTGGTTGCCTTTGCCGAACGGTCGGTCACAAAGGTACCGCGGCCGTGCTGCCGAACCACCAGTCCTAAACGCTCCAGTTCCTGCAGAGCCAGGCGTACCGTAGTGCGCGAGAGACCATAGCGCTCCGAAAGTTCGCGCTCGGAAGGAATCATGTCACCGGCGCGATATTCATGGTCAATCTTTTCGGTCAGAATATCGACCAGCTGATCGTACAGCGGTTGCTTGCGCGCTCCGATCGCCATCCTATCCTCCCTTTTGCTCAAACTAGGCTACTACCTTGGGTGTTTAGCATTATCGGTCTGCCACACCCGAATCATCAAGAAAACAAAAGCCGCGCGCTCTTTCGAGCACGCGGCTTTTAACATACACATGGCTTAAGGGGTCGGGGTGTGAGCCGCGTAGGGACACACCCCTCAAGCTAGAGCCTTACCAGATGCTCGGCCAGAGACCAAGCGGGCCAGCGCCCAGGATGCCCAGAACGAAGAGCAGCAGAATGCCCTTGGTCGGGGTCCAGCTGTGCTTAGCGAACATGTAGTAAAGCAGCAGCGTAAGCATAAGCGGGACGAGCTTCGGGACGATGGTGTTGAGGGTGTCGGCAACGGAGAAGTTGACCGGATCCTCGGTGACGGTACCGTAGGTAACGGATGCCATGCCGTTGCCCAAATCGGTGACGCCGCACTCGACAGCGTTGCCGTCGGCATCGGAAGCGGTGAGGGCGTTGCCGTCCTCATCGGTCATGGCGATGGTACCGGCCTCAGCGGTCTCGGTATCGATGCCCTCCATACCGGTGAAGTTCTCGGCCTCCTTCTCGGAGACGATCACGGTAGTAGCGGAGAGGCCACGGGTGGTGCCGTTGGGGATCTGGAGGTTGATCTGGGTGCCACCCATGGTGACGACCAGGCAACCGACGACGAAGACGCCCATAATGGAAGCGGCACGCGTGAAGGCCTGCATGTTGGCAGTCAGAGCGTCAATAGCGCTGGTGCCAAGCTTGTAGGACCAGTTCATGAGCCAGAAGCGCAGAGCGAACTGGACGACGTTGAAGATCACCAGGAAGATGATCGGCGCAGCGGCATTGCCGTTGATGGCCATGTTGGAGGTGATGCCGGCCGTGATAGGCACGAGCGTCAGCCAGAACAGGGCGTCACCGATACCACCGAGCGGGCCCATTGCGGCGACGCGGACGGCGCGAATCGTGGGGATGTCAACCTTGTTCTGCTCGAGCGAAAGCACGATACCCATAACAAAGGTGACGAGGAACGGGTGAGTGTTGAAGAACTCCAGGTTGTGGCTCATGGAAGCCGCGAGGTCGTTCTTGTTGGTGTGGATCTTCTCCAGACCGGGGATGATGGAGTAAAGCCAGCCAGCGGCCTGCATGCGCTCGTAGTTGAACGATGCCTGCAGGAAGCAGGAGCGCCAAGCCATCTTGTTGAGGGTCTTCTGGTCGAGCTGCGGAGCAGGAGTGAGATCCTCGTAGT
>URWS01000174.1 GCA_900551605.1 uncultured Collinsella sp.
GGTGGGAAGCATCTCGGCTACGGTGGCGCCGTCTTTGATGGCGTCGATCAGGTTGGCGGTGATAAATGGAATCAGCATCTCGCAGATTACCTCGCCAAGCACCAGCAGCGGCGTGGCGATCGTGACCTTCATGTAATCGCGGATGCTGCCCATAAGGGTTTTAATCATCCAATCCCTCCCAGGTTTCGCGGATTTTATCGAGCATATCGGCGAGCTGTTCACGCTCGTCGTGGTTGAGGGCGCTAAAGGCCTGCTCCCTAAAGCGGATGCGGGCGGCTTGGTCGATGCGGGCCTTCTCCCAGCCGATCTCGGTCAGGCGAATGGTGAGCTGCCGGCGATCTTTTGGATTGCGGCTGCGCTCGATGATGCCGGCGCACTCGAGCTTGGACAAGATTTCGGAAAGCGACCCCGGCTTGAGGTCGAAGTGCATGCCGAGTTCCTGCTGCGACATCTCGCCGTTTTCCTGCTTGGCAAGCAGGCAGACGATGGGCGCCTTGCCGGACACGCCGCCGCCGTGAAAGTGCATGTAGTGCCCGCAAAAGCCTAGGCCGCTCAGGATGCGCTTGGCGAGCTTGTCTTCGCCGTTAACTGCTTCGGGCACGTCTGCCGGCTGCGACGGGTCGCCGCCGGGCTCGTGCGGACGAAGGTTAAGGGGTTCATCGCACATGAATTCGTATCGCTCCTTTCTTTAGTTAGGTAGTGGGATTGTTTTTGTGCCTAACTAATCTAGGAGTGCCATACAAGAATGTCAAGGTACCAAACTTATTGTTACGCGGTTTTACCAAACCGCACAACGGCTCGACGCTGTAAACGCCCCTAAGCGGCAATCTGGCGTTCAATCGTCGGGCATGGCCACAAGGCCTATGCCCTCCTCTTTCACGCCACCTTGCTCGCTTAGGAACGTTTTCGCTGTCCGTCCTCAACCTGTGATTCCGCCACGGTCCGCGTTGGTGCATGTGATCCCTTGGGGACGGAGGAAAAGGGATCATTTTCCGTAACCTTTCCGCAACAATTCGCCCTCCACGGCGCCAGCACCCGCCTGTAGCGTTCCCTGCGCTACACTTAGTCGCACTGTGGCGATTTTGCGCCGCTCCCGACCCAAGGGGGACTTTCATGAAGAACACTCAGCTGCTGCTGATTAACGATATGTGCGGCTACGGCAAGGTTGCGCTCTCCGCTATGCTGCCGGTGCTGTCGCACATGGGCTACCGTATCCACAACCTGCCGACGGCACTTGTGTCCGATACGCTCAACTATCCCAAGTTCTACATCCATGACACCACCGAGTATGTGCGCCAGAGCCTCGCCATCTGGGAGGATCTCGGCTTTGAGTTCGACGCCATCTCCACCGGCTTTATCGTGACCGAGGAAGAGACGCGCATCATTTCGGACTTCTGCCACCGCCGCGCGCAAAAGGGCACGAAGGTGTTTGTCGATCCCATCATGGGTGATAACGGCAAGCTCTACGCCGGCGTGCCTGAGTCCACGATTGGCCTCATGCGCAGCCTGCTCGAGTGCGCCGACTACGCGGTGCCCAACTACACCGAGGCATGCCTGCTCGCCGATACGCCTATTGCCGAGCAGATTTCGGTCGACGAGGCCCACGCGCTCGTGGACGCCGTGCGCGCGCTGGGCGCCAAGTCGGTGGTGGTAACGAGCGCTGTGGTCGATGGCCAAAATTCCGTTATCGGCTATGACCATGTGGCGGGGGAGTACTTCACGATTCCCTTCGAGCTGATCCCGGTCTATTTCCCCGGCACGGGCGACACGTTCTCGGCGGTGCTTGTGGGCCGCGTTATGGCCGGTTGGAGTCTGCAGCGCGCAACGGCCGATGCCATGCGCGTGGTGGCCGAGCTTATCGAGCGCAATGCCGACCAGGAGGATAAGTCGGCCGGTCTGCCCATCGAGGCATGTCTGGACGTGATTGACCATGAGTAGCACGGCTGACAGCGGCTCCACCGAGCCTTCGGGCGAGAACAAGCCGCTCGGTGCTCCGCGCGGCAAGCGTCCGCGTATCCGCATTAGCTGCGTGGACCAGCTGGGGACGTGCCGCTGCCATCATGGCCACAAGCCGGGCGACGTCTTTGACTTCGACCGCGATCGCGGCAAGATGTGCGCCATGGCCTGCCATGTGGGCTTTCCCTTTATCGACATCCTGCGTTACGGAGGCACCGTGCCCGGCAACGAGCCCGGCACGGCAAAGTTCTGCTGCCCCGAGGTCGATACCCTTAATGTTTGGCTTGCCGAGGTCGTCGACGGGTAGGCAACCGGTCGAATTCGCTGTGTCGCGGATTAGAATGGCGTGTATCGGACGGATTTTTCGGCGCTCTGAACTAACTGTCTAGCAAGGCTCCCGGCTTCGCCTGCAGCATCCTAAAGCTGCTCGAGTATAGCGGTACAGCCGTCGAGCACATCGCGGTAGGTGGCGTCGAAGTTGCCGGTATACCAAGGGTCGGCGACGTCGCCGGGGCGATCGGTCCAATCGAGCAGGCGTGTAATCTTGCCGTCGGGGTCCTTACCAAAGATGCGGCGCAGGCCGCGGGCGTTCTCGGCATCCATATAGACAATGTGGTCCCAGTCGCCATATTCCGCTCGACGCACCTGGCGTGCGCGGTGCGCAACCACAGGAATCCCGACTTCGCGCAGCTTGGCAACCGTGCCATGATGCGGCGGATTGCCAATCTCCTCGGTCGAGGTCGCGGCGGAATCAATAACGAATTCCGCCTCGCGCCCAGCACGGCGCACCAGCTCGGTAAACACGGACTCAGTCATCGTCGAGCGACAGATATTCCCGTGGCAAATAAACAGAATGCGTTGCATGAGCGGTTTCCTTTCAGGGCGGTTGCGCGGGGCTTACAGACTGGCCTTGAGACAGTTTGCTCCGATAAAGCCCGCTGCGTACAAGGGGAGGTGGCGCAGCTCGCGTCCGTCATCGGTTTCGCTGCGGGCAAAATTGTTCTCGGACAATATGTAGGCATACGGCGACCGGGCTTTTTCCATAAACGACCCGAGGGTTCTCGCGCGCACGTTGCGTGCGGATTTTACCTCGACGGGAACGATCTCCATACGGTCGGTCTGAAGTAGAAAATCGAGCTCGCCGTTCGTCTTCCAAGACGACGGTGGCATCCAGTAATACGTCTGCAAACCATTGCCCGAAAATGCCTGCATGACCGAGTTCTCCGCCAAGGCACCTCGAAAGTCGGAAGACAGCGCAATGGCGGAATCCTCTTTGAGGTCGAGCCAGAGTCGCGGGTTGATACCGAGTTTGTAGAACATGAGGCCCGTATCGAGAAGATAGACTTTAAAGAAGCTCCCGTCTTCGTCGTCGAAGGGGACGAGGGGAGGTTCGATGCCTTCGGTCAGGTTGTTGACCGATATGATGCCGGCGCCCTCGAGCCAGTCGAGTGGCTCGATGAGCTTTGCGCGTCGGCCTCCGCGTTCGACCTCGGAGTACTTGAATTTCTTGGTTGAGGATCGTAGCAGCTGGGATGGAATGGAGCGCCAGACCTTGCGCGCTGCCACGCCGCTGATCCCGTTTTCGGGGTCGGTCATATCGGCGGTGTAGGTCTCGTCGATTTCGCGCTGCTCGACGCGCGCGTCTTCGATGGATAGTGTCTTGCGATATGCGTTGACGGCGGCGGGCATGCCGCCCACGATCTGGTATCGATGAAACAGGCTGAGCGTGGCTTGATGCGCGACGTAGGCCTCAAGCGTGCCGGCGTGGGCGCGAATGGCATCCGCCATCTGCTCCTCACCGAGCGCCCAGAGAAACTCCTCGAACGACATAGGATGCATGGTCTCTTGACGGACGCCGCTGGGAAAAGGCAACTTGCGCTTGCGCGTGGCGACGCCGAGCTGGCTGCCGGTCGCGCATATGCGCCAGCCCGAACCCGAGAAAAAGCGAAGCGAGTTGAGCGCGCGTTCGCAGAGCTGCACCTCGTCAAACAGGATGAATGCGGTTTCCTTGCGAATGGGGGTGCGCTTATAGTCTGAGATTCGTGCCACGATGGTGTCTACGTCGTCGGTGGGGCAGTCGAACAGTGGGGCAATCAGCTCAAGATCGGTCTGAAAGTCGAGTTTGACAAATGCATCGCCGGCGATTCGTCTGCCGATTTCCTCGGCAGCGTACGTTTTGCCCACGCGTCGCGCACCACGGATGAGGAGGGGGCGCGACGCGTCCTCTGTCGCCCATGATTCGATGACGGATTCGATTGATCTGCGCATGGAGCCGCCTTTCCAATTCCGTGTATTTCAAATACATAGTTTAGTACGATTTCGTGTACTTCAAA
>URWS01000175.1 GCA_900551605.1 uncultured Collinsella sp.
ATTCATACGTGCGCCGAAAGGTATGCATGGACAGCCGCCCGTGAGGGTAGGGTGGTGGCATAGGACATTTGGAGGGTGAGTCGGCTCGGCTGCCGACCATGCTGCTCCCGGGACGGCACCGACCGCGAACTCTCCCCGTTGGCGTCGCGCAATGCGCGCGGCCCTGCAAGGAGGTCATCATGGGTGCTCCCAAGACCGGTAACGTAAGGAACGTGGTGCTCGTAGGCCAAGGCGGGGTGGGCAAGACTTCACTCGCCGAGGCCATGCTCCACCTTTCCGGCAAGACCGCCCGCCTGGGCGGCCACGACGGCACCAAGCCCACGCTCGACTATGACCCCGAAGAGGTCAAGCGTGCATTTTCCATCTCGACGACCATTGCGCCGATCGACTGGAAGGGCGCGCGCATCAATGTGCTCGATGCCCCGTGCTACCCCGATTTTATCGGCGACGCCTTTGCCGCGATGAGCGTCTGCGAGACGGCTCTGTTTGTGGTCGACGCCGAGGCCGGCCCGCAGCCTACGACGGTTAAGCTCTGGTATGCCGCCGAGGACCTGCGCCTGGCGCGTGCGGTGTTCGTAAACCGCCTGTCACGCTCCGAGGCCAGCTTTGCGACCACGATGGACCTGCTGCAGGAGCGCTTTGGCACGCGCCTGGGCGCCGTGACCCTTCCCTGGGGCGAGGGCGAGGACTTTGACGGCATCATCGACCTGGTGCGCATGAAGGCGCGCCATTGCAACGGCACCGAAGCCGTTGAGTCGGAGATTCCCGAGGAGTATCGTGCCCAGGCCGAGGAGGCCCATGACCATCTGTGCGAGCTGGTGGCCGAGGCCGACGATGAGCTGATGATGAAGTACCTGGAAGGCGAGGAGACGCTGACGCAGGAGGAGCTTGAGGGCTTGCTGTCGAAGGCGATTGCCGAGCGCATCTTTGTGCCGGTCTTTGCGGGCGATTGCATTAAGGAGCAGGGCGTCAACTCGCTGATGGACGACATCGCCACATACTTCCCAGCGCCGACGGACTACGGCGAGATGCCGCTCATCGACGGTGATTCGCTCAAGATTTCGAGCGACGATGACCGTCCGGTGGCGTTTGTGTTTAAGACCCTGGCCGATCCGCAACAGGGCCGCATCAGCTTTATCAAGGTGCTGACGGGCACGCTTGAGCCGGGCCTTGAGCTGGTCAACGCGCGTACCCGCAAGAGCGATCGTCTGGCTCACCTGTATGTGATGTGCGGCCGCGATATGACCGAGGTCGGTCACGCCTATGCCGGCGACATCATCGTGGCGCCCAAGCTGGCGGCCGAGACGGGCGATACGCTCTCGATTACCGGCAAGGTCGAGGCTGCGGCGTTTAAGTTCCCCAACTCGCAGTACCGCATTGCCATCGAGGCCGAGAATCGCGGCGACGAAGAGAAGCTCTACACGTTTATCGAGAAGGCTTGCAAGGCCGATCCGACCATGAGCATCGATCGTGACGAGGAGACGGGCCAGACTATCATCTCCGCCGTGGGTGAGGCACAGGTTTCGGTGCTGCTCAACCGTCTGGAGGACCGCACCAAGGTCGCTGCCAAGAGCGTACCGATCCGCATCCCGTATCGCGAGACCATCCGCCGCACGGCGAGCGCTCAGGGCCGCCACAAGAAGCAGACCGGTGGTGCCGGTCAGTATGGCGACTGCTGGCTGCGCGTTGAGCCGCTCATTGGGCCCGACGGCACGAGCGATGGCTATGAGTTTGTTGACGAGGTCGTGGGTGGCCGCATCCCGCGCTCGCTCATCCCTGCCGTGGACAAGGGCGTCCAGGAGACCATGAAGGACGGTATTATTGCCGGCTATCCGCTCACGGGCATTCGCGTGGCTGTGTACGACGGCTCGTATCACAGCGTCGACTCCAACGAGATGGCGTTCCGCGCGGCGGCTCGCATCGGCCTGCGCAAGGCGTGCGCCGATGCCGATCCGGTGGTGCTGGAGCCCATCGAGGAAATTACAGTGACTATCCCCGAGAGCTACGCCGGCGCCGTGATGGGCGACATCTCGGCATCGCGCGGTCGCGTGACGGGCATGGAGACCGATGAGCGTGGCGATACCGTGGTCATCGCCCAGGCGCCGCTGGCCGAGCTGACGGATTATTCGACGCGCCTGCGCTCTATCACACGCGGCACGGGCGACTTTACCATGAAGCCCGCCGGCTACGAGCAGGTGCCCTACGATGTTCAGGCCAAGCTGGTCGAGCGCTATGAGGAGGGCCGCGCTAAGTAGCGTGTGGCGTTGCCTGTAACATGCATGCCGGTGCAAGGGCCGCTCTGGGTAATCCGGGGCGGCCCTTTTTGATCCCTTGGGGACGGAGGAAAACGGATCATTTTTTTGGGTTACGGGCGGCGCGGTCGGCACTAGTCTCCGGATGCCTGGTTGCGGCCGGTGGCGTAGTCGACCTGCACGTGCGGCTGTAGGTTATAGCAATATACGTGGAAGCAGAGGGTCTTGCCGTGGTCCTCGACCGATTGAGCCTCAAGGCGCACGCCACGGCAGACAAGTTCCTCTTCGTTATACATGGGCGTGACGCGGTAGAGCACGTGGTTGCCCGTTTCGCGGATGTAGTTGAGAATCTGCTCTTCAAACGGTAGCATGCCTGTCTCGTTGAGATAACGCGTGCCGGTGAGGAGATTTTTGCGGTTGGCGTTTTCGCCGCAGAGCGACCAAGCGATAAGGTGGCAGCGGTTGTACAGGCTCTGGCCTGGAATAAAGTCGTAGCGCTGCTGGTGCCAGCCGGCGGGGTGGATGCGCGAGATATCGCCGCGCTCGCCTTGACCAAGCGATTCGGGGCCCACGCAGGCGAGCGCTTTGCGGGTGCGGCCCAAGCTGTCGAGCTTGGAGAACTTCTTAAAGCAGCCCTCTTCTGTGGCACGCACGTATTCATCGAGCGTGAATGACGGCGTGCCGAGCGGGTGCGTGCTGTCGGCGCGCAAGGCAACGTAGGGGTTGCCGGCGTAGTCGGGAATACTGCTGAGATATACGCCGCGGGCCCGGTCGAGATCGGGGTTTTCGACCTCGTCGATGGGGGTGGCGGCACTGTCCTCGGAGGCGTCGTCACCGGTGTCGGTCGCGGCGGAATCGGGGCCATCGCCAGCATCCTGGCTGTTTTGAGAGTCCGAGGAGCTCGCTGTTCCCGATTCGAGTCGGGCAACCAGGGCTGTCTCGTCGTCGGCGCGGCTGGGACTCTCGTTTTGTTTCTCGGCCAGAGCCGCCGCCTGCTCGTCACTTTGCGGCGACAGCAGCTTGGGCGCTCCATCAAGCGACCCCGTAAACAGCGCAAACCCCAGCACCACGGCGGTGCCGATGGAAAGTACTTGCTTGTAGGCGGACTTGCGCGACATGGAGGCTCCTGGATGGACGGTTGGGAGTCTACCAGTCTAGCAGGAGCTGGCAGAGGCCGTTTTGTCGAACAAATACTCAAGATTTGGGATAGACGCTACTGATTCATTTGCCTCATATGGAACTGCAGCGGTTGTGCATATGGGGCTGTCCGGCGTTTAACCAGATAAAACCTGCCAAAATAAACCTGTCCCTTTTCGGTGGGTTAATCGTGAGTTATTTCACCGCAGCTTAAGGTACGGTTAGGATGTGCGCACTTTAAAGAGAGGGGCCCATGATTAGAGAGGTCGCGCTCGTCTCTCTAAATGTCTCTCTAAAAAGAAAGCCAGTTAAAGAGATAACATTAGGCAATCTAGCAGTGAATTCGATACATCTTTCTAAATTTCTCCCTAAAATAAGGTGCTTATCTCTCTAAAGTTAGGGAGATATACTATACTTTAGAGAGATAAATCTATCGTTTTAGAGAGACGGAATGCCAATGCTGCTGGATGAACCTCTTGGCCTTATCGTTGAGCGCCTTCGCAGGCGGGGGACTGATGACGCATCGGTAGAAGTTAAAGCCTGCATGAATAAATTGAGCGCAGACGTATGGGAGACAGTGAGCGCTTTTGCGAACACTGCGGGTGGGCTCATTATTTTGGGCCTAAACGAAGCCGAAGGATTTGTTCCTTCGGCTAACTTTGCTATCGATAGGGTGCGGGATCAGTTTGTTTCGGGTATCGGAGACGGAGGCTCAGCAGCAGTGGTGACCCATGCGCCGCGGTACGAGCTTGATCGAGGCGAGGTCGACGGGCTCCAGGTGCTTCTGGTGCGTATCTTTGAACTTGAGCTTAAAGCGAAGCCCTGCTATATCGGCGCGCGCGGCGTACAGAACGGTAGCTACAAGCGCGTGGATGATAAAGATATCAAG
>URWS01000176.1 GCA_900551605.1 uncultured Collinsella sp.
AGATTCGCCTTAGTCTCGTGGGCTCGGAGATGTGTATAAGAGACAGACCCCGCACAGGTCATGGAGCAGCTTAAGGCAGCCCACGAACTCATGGAATATGACGACGAGATCGTGACGTCGTCGGTCAAGAACTTCAACGTCGATGCATTTATCGAGACCGTTGCGCACTTTTTGCCTGAGGGTCCGCGTTGGTTCCCCGAGGACATGGGTACCGACGCTTCCGATGAGACGCTCGTTGCCGAGTTTGTGCGCGAGAAGGTCTTGCGCCGCACCCGTGATGAGATCCCGCACTCCGTTGGCGTGATTTGCGATGCGCTCGAGCAGACCAAGAAGGTACTGCGCGTGCACGCCACCATTTACGTCGAGCGCGAGGGCCAAAAGGGCATCATCATCGGTAAGGGCGGCGAGATGATCAAGCATATCGGTATCGACGCCCGTCGCGATCTTGAGCGCATTTTTGGCACGCAGGTCTTTTTGGAGCTGGACGTGAAGGTCAAGGCCGGCTGGCGTGACGACGAGGCCCAGATTCGCCGCTTTGGCTATAACGCCGAGGACTAAGGGCGCGCGGCGCGCATGGCAGGCTCCCGGACATATCGTACGAAGGTGCTCGTCCTCGATAAGACCAAGCTCAAAGAGACGGACCTGATCTTGACGATGCTTGATGAGCAGGGTCGGCAGGTTCGTGCCGTGGCAAAGGGCGCCCGCAAACCCGGCGGGCGCCTGGCTGCGCGCTGCGAGCTGTTCTGTACCGTTGATATGCTGCTCGCGCATGGACGGTCGCTCGACGTGGTTTCCCAGGCCGAGCTTATGGAGGCGCCGCTCGGCGCTGCGCCCGATTACGAGACGACCTGCGCCGCAAGCGCGATCGCCGAGGTCGCGCGCGTGTGCTCGTTCGAGGACGCCGAGGACCCGTTTACCTTTGCCATTACGCAGCGAGCGCTTACCCTGGCGGGCAGCGGGATCGACACGGCGCATATGGACCTACTTGTGGCGGCATATGTCTTTAAGCTGCTATCGCACGTTGGCTATCGTCCCGATTTTTCGGCCTGTGTGCTGTGCGGAGACCCCATGCTGTCGTATTTTTCAGCTCAGGCGGGCGGTCTCATGTGCGGGTCGTGCGCGTCGAGCGTTCCAGGTGCCGAACTGGTGTCGACCGGTGAGACCGCATGGCTGCGCGCCCTCATGTCCATGACCTTCGATGCGCTCATGGCCGAGCGAATCGACCCGCATACGGCGGCATTCCTGCTCGGGCTTTCGCATGTTTGGGCTGCGACGCACACCGATCAGCGGCTCCGTGCGATGGAATTCATGTTGGGTCGGTGATGATGCGCAGGCACAGGCTGCTTGTGGTAACATACCGACCTGTTGGTACCTCGACCTTGGTTGCTCGCTCCACCGGCGGCTTCCCAGTCCGAGGCGAATCGAGTCGCCCGCGGGCGACGTAAAACGAAAGGTGAAACAATGACTGTTTCCAAAGAGCGCAAGGCGGAGCTGACTGCCCAGTTCGGTAACACCCCGGTCGACACCGGCAACCCCAAGGTTCAGGTCGCCATCCTGAGCGAGCGCATCAAGGAGCTGACCGAGCACATGAAGTCCCACCAGAAGGACTTCCACACCCGTCGTGGCCTGCTCATGCTCGTCGGCCGTCGTCGTCGTCTTCTCTCCTACATCAAGAAGAACGACATCGTCGAGTACCGTGAGCTCATCAAGGCTCTGGGCATCCGCGACAACATCCAGTAACGGATTTGTACATGCTAAGAGCGTCCTGCGCAGCGGGGCGCTCTTTTTGTGTAAGGGCGTGAACAATCACGCTCTGAAGCGTGGCGGGGGCAGGGGCCCCGCGTCACATGAGAAGCCCGCAGGCAAGGGGCCTGTGGGGTAAAGGAGAACAATGACACTCGTATCCAAGACCTTTGAGCTGTACGGCAAGACCTACACCTTTGAGTCAGGCGAGCTTGCCAAGCAGGCCACCGGCGCCTGCCTGGTCAAGCAGGGCGACACCACGATGCTCGACACCGTGGTCGTCTCCAAGGAGCGCAAGAACTACGACTTCTTCCCGCTGACCGTCGACTTCAACGAGAAGATGTACGCAGCCGGCCGCATCCCGGGTGGCTACCTCAAGCGTGAGGGCCGTCCCAGCGAGAAGGCCACGCTCACCGCGCGCATGATCGACCGTCCGATTCGCCCGAGCTTCCCGGACGGCTTCCGCAATGAGGTGCACATCGTCGCCACCTCGCTTGTCGCCGACCAGGTCAACCCCTTTGACGTCATCAACGTCATGGGTGCTTCCCTGGCCATGACGCTCGGCGGCGTGCCCTTCGAGGGCCCGCTTGCTTGCGTGCGCATCGGCCGCAACGTGGAGACCGGCGAGTTTATCGTCAACCCCACCTACGAGGAGCGCGAGAACTCGGATCTGGACCTGGAGCTGGGCGGATCCGCCGACTTCATCTCGATGGTCGAGGCCGGCGCCGAGGAGATCTCCGAGGACGACATGCTCGCCGCCATGAAGTTTGGCCAGGAGGCCCTTGCCGCTTTCTGCCAGGCTCAGGACGAGTTCGTCGCCGAGTGGGAGCAGGTTAACGGCCCCATCGTCAAGAAGGAGTACCCGCTCGACCAGCCCGTCGAGGAGGTCCAGGAGCGCATCTTCGCCCACTACGACGAGATGGCAGCCGCCCTTCGCGACGCCGACAAGCTCTCCCGTATCGGTAAGGTCGAGGCTCTGAAGGAGTCCATCCGCGCCGAGTTCACCGAGGAGGAGCAGGCCGCTTGGGAGCGCGAGATCCCCGTGGCGCTCAAGAAGCTCGAGAAGAAGGCCATGCGCACCATGGTCGTTGAGACCGGCGAGCGCGTCGACGGTCGTGCCGCCGATGAGATCCGTCCCATCATGGTGAAGGACAACTACCTGCCGCTCGTTCACGGCTCCGGCCTGTTCCAGCGCGGCCAGACCCAGGTGCTTTCCGTCCTGTCGCTCGGCATGCTCAACGAGGGCCAGCGTCTGGATACCATCGAGCCCACCGAGGGCAAGCGCTACATGCACCACTACAACTTCCCGCCGTTCTGCACCGGTGAGACCGGCCGCATGGGCAGCCCCAAGCGCCGCGAGATCGGCCACGGCAATCTAGCCGAGCGCGCTCTGCTTCCGGTGCTTCCCGACGAGAACGAGTTCCCCTACGCCATCCGCGTGGTCTCCGAGGTCATGGAGTCCAACGGCTCCTCTTCGATGGCTTCGACCTGCGGCTCCACGCTCGCCCTTATGGACGGCGGCGTGCCCATTAAGCGCCCGGTCTCCGGTATCGCCATGGGCCTGATCCAGGAGGAGGGCAAGACCGTGGTCCTGTCCGACATCCAGGGTCTCGAGGACTTCCTGGGCGACATGGACTTTAAGGTCACCGGCACCACCGAGGGCATCACCGCCCTGCAGATGGACAACAAGGCCACCGGCCTCACTTTCGACATCCTGGCCCGCGCTCTGCAACAGGCCAAGGAGGGTCGCGCCTTCATCCTGCAGAAGATGCTCGATGTGATTCCCGAGCCGCGCCACACCACGCGCAGCACCGCTCCGCGCATCGTTTCCATCCAGGTTCCGACCGACAAGATCCGCGACGTCATCGGTTCCGGCGGTAAGGTCATCCGCGGCATCCAGGACGAGACCGGCGCCTCGGTCGACATCCAGGAGGACGGCACCGTCTTTGTCGGCGGCACCGGCGAGTCCGTCGACCAGGCCGTTGAGCGCATCAAGCTCATCATCAAGGTTCCCGAGCCGGGCGAGGAGTACACCGGTCGTGTGGTCTCCATCCAGCCCTTCGGCGCGTTCGTCAACCTGCTGCCCGGTAAGGACGGCCTGCTGCACATCTCCCGCGTCGCCAAGGGCCGCGTGGAGAAGGTCGAGGACGTCCTCAACGTGGGCGACGAGGTCAAGGTCGTCGTCATCGAGGTCGACGATCGCGGCAAGATCTCGCTCGATCGTCTTGATAAGCCCGAGGCCCCGGCTCGTACCGAGGGTGCCTCCGAGGGCGACGGCGAGCACTTCCAGCGCCGTGAGCGTCCGCGTCGCGAGCGCTCCGAGCGCAGCGACCGTCCGCGCCGTCCCGGCGACAACGGAGGCCGCAAGCCCCGCCGCCACCACGACGCCGAGTAACAGCTAAACATAAGCAGCTCAACAAGGGCGACTCCGTACAGGGGTCGCCCTTTTGCTTGCGCCCGGGAGGGCCGCATATGAAGTTTCCTGCTCTACAGTCCTGCGCAAGACGGA
>URWS01000177.1 GCA_900551605.1 uncultured Collinsella sp.
TTCGCCTTAGTCTCGTGGGCTCGGAGATGTGTATAAGAGACAGGAAAAATGGGGCGGTTCCCCATATTATTAATGACGTCGACAGGCGGGGTGGTTCCCCGCGTACGTGCCATCTGAGTAACCGAGGGGAGGGCGCACATGGGAATGACTGGTGCATACGAGCGCAATCTCGATGCAAAAGGTCGTCTGTCCCTGCCTGCACCCCTTCGCGAGGAGCTTGGAGAGCATGTTCGCGTGTTCAAGGCCCTGGATGTCGATGCTCTGTACGTGTTCTCTGCCGAGGCCTTCGATAAGTGGGTCGAAGGACTCTTCGCGGGTCGTGAGGGCCACGAGGGTTTTAACCCGCGTGACATTAATGACCAGAAGCTCATGAGGGCGATCAACAAGCGCACCACATCGATGGACGTGGACAGCGCCGGTCGTATCGGTCTTTCCGAGTCTCTCCGCAAGCAGGCGAACCTCGACCGCGAGGTCACGGTTGTGGGCAACTACGACCACCTTGAGGTTTGGGATCGCGCCGCGGCCGATGAGGACGATGACGATGAGGCCCTGCTGGACCTCTTCTTCTCGTAAGGGCAAGGCACGGGTAACGGATGGAGCGTGGGATCTTGACACAAGAATATCGGCATGAACCTGTCATGCTCGGCGAAGTGCTTGAGTCGCTGCGGCTAAAGAGCGGCTCCGTTGTCTGCGATTGCACTCTTGGCGGTGCCGGCCATTCGGTAAAGATGGCCGCGCAGGTGGGGGAGACGGGCCTTTTGCTCGGCGTCGATCAGGACGACATGGCCCTCGAGGCCGCTGGCGCCCGTCTGGACCGCGAGGTTCCCGGCGTTCCGCACCAGCTGCTGAAGGGCAACTTCGGCGACTTGGACGAGCTGCTTTGCTCGGCCGAGGTGCCCGGGGTCGATGGCTTCCTGTTCGATTTGGGCGTTTCGTCACCGCAACTCGATATCCCTGGCAGGGGCTTTTCGTATAACGAGGACGCCCCATTGGACATGCGGATGGATCCGGGTAATAACACCTTAAACGCAGCTGAGGTCATCAACACCTATAACGAACACGACCTCGCCCGGATTCTACGCGTCTACGGCGAAGAGAAGTTCGCCTCGCAGATCGCGCGCGAGATCGTGCGCCGCCGCGAGCAAGAACCGATCGAAACCACCGGCCAATTTGTCGAGATCATCAAGGCGGGTATCCCGGCTGCCGCTCGTCGGCATGGCGGACACCCGGCCAAGAAAAGTTTCCAGGCCATTCGCATCGAGGTCAATCACGAGCTCGATGTGCTCGAACGAGGGCTTGATGCCGCCACCAGGTGGCTCAACCCGGGCGGACGTATCTGCGTCATCTCGTATCACTCGCTCGAGGACCGTATCGTAAAGAACCACTTTAAGGAGATGAGCCAGGGGTGCACGTGTCCGCCGGAGATTCCGGTGTGCGTGTGCGGCAACGTGCCGATACTCAAGGTCATCACCCGCAAACCCTTGGTTGCCCAGCCTGATGAGGTTGAGCGCAACCCTCGGGCGAGATCAGCCAAGATCCGCGTGGCGCAGCGTCTGTAGACGCGACCGCGCGATATTGGACCTCCCGCTCGCACCATAAACGAAGCTTAAACACACTACCAACGTACTCGGGATGGGAGGCGGCATATCATGGGCTACAACACTTCAAGCGCAGCACTCGCCTATGATATGAACGCCATGCCCGCCTATCGTGAGACGCCGCAGGCCCCCGTTGCTCCCCGTGAGCAGCGCACGCCGCGCTTTGATGTCTACACGGGCGCGGGCCGTCAGGCAAACCAGGCGGTAAGCCCGGTTTTCATGAGCGTTCTTAAAACGTTTTGCATCATTGCGGCCATCTTCATGACGATCGGCGTCGCCCGCGTGGCACTCGCCGGCGTTACGGCCCAGGTGCTCAACAGCAACGCCGAGCTTACCAACACGCTCGAAAAGGCGACCGATGAGAGCTCCGACCTGGAGGTCATGCATTCGGTCTATGGCGCCGACACGCGCATTCGCGACCTTGCGGGCGCTTATGGCATGGTGGAGCCCAGCGAGAGCGTTACACTTGACTTTTCGCAGGATGCAGCCGCGGGCGCCAACGCGACCGCGACCGCTCAGTAGCAAGACGGTAGCTGAGTATGACAAATGACTATCGCCGCGGTTCCGATGGGGGCCGCGGTTCTGGACGTCCCTCGTCGCGGGGACGTTCTGGTTATCAAGGAACGGGTCGGCAATCTTACAACGCCGGGCAGTCCCGTGGCAACGACCCGGCGTCGCGACTTCGCGGCTCGGACGGCCCTCAAATGCATAACACCAGGTCGCGCAAGAGTTCGTCGACCGAATGGCTCACAGGCACGTCTCTGCCTCGCCGCAAAGCCGTCATGGGCTTCATCGGGCTTGGTTTGAGCTTGGGCGTCTTTCGCCTTGCCGACTATCAAATTGTCGAAGCCGATAAACTGCGCGAGCGTGCCGATGCGCGCCGCCTGCTTGCACAGACCCTCTATGCCAAACGCGGCACCATCTACGACCGCAACGGTAACGTGCTGGCGTCGTCGGTCGAATGTCGCAACATCGCCGTGAACCCGCAGCTTGTCGAGGATGTTGACAAGACGGTGTCGGCGCTGGTCAAGGCAACTGGAATCGATAAAAAGACCTGCCGTAAGCTCGTCGAGTCCGATGGCACCTGGGTGTATATCAAGCGCCAAGTGGACGAAGACGATGCTGCGGCGCTGGAGAAGAAGAACCTGCCTGGCGTGCTTTTTGAGCAGGCTATGAAGCGTGTATATCCATACGGCAATCTGGCATCGCAGGTGCTGGGTGTAGTGAATGTGGACAACGACGGCTTGACGGGTCTCGAAAAGCAATACAACAAGCTTCTGACCGGCACGAACGGTTCTCTCGTACGCGAGCGCGCGAGGGACGGCAGCTATATCGCGGGCGGTGCCTATAAAAAGGTGGCTGCGGTCGACGGCGTTGACATCGTGACGACGCTCGACGTTAATATCCAGCGAGCGGCTGAGGATGCTCTGGCGGAGGCTGTCGAGAAGACTAAGGCCAAGAACGGCTCGGCTTTGGTCACCGACCCCGCGACTGGTGAAATTCTCGCCGCCTGCTCGTACCCGACCTACGACCAGACCGATCTAGAGAACGCCAAGACCGAGGATATGAACCTGCGCCTGGTCACTGATGCCTACGAGCCCGGCTCGGTCTTTAAGACGCTCGTGGCGGGCGCCGGCTTCGACTTGGGCGTCGTGCGATCGAGTACGTCGTTTGAGGTGCCGGCGAGCATCAAGGTGGGTGACGATACCGTCACCGATGCCGACAAGCGCGACTATGCCATGACCATGGATGTGCGCGAGATGATGCGCCGTTCGTCCAACGTGGGCTTTGTCCTGGTGGGGCGCAAGATCGGTGCCGACGATTTTGCCGCCTATGTGGACAAGTGGGGCATCGGTCACAGCTCAGGTGTCGATTTTCCGGGCGAGAGCCTGGGCATCGTCAAGGAGCGTGACCAGTATGACGGCGCCACGCTGGGATCGATGAGCTTTGGACAGGCGCTGTCTGTCTCGCCGATTGAGATCGCACGTGCCGTGGGCGGCATCGCCAACGGCGGTGTGATGATGACCCCGCACTTCTATAAGTCCAGCAAAGGCGACGAGAAGGACTGGGGCGAAGGCGAGCGCGCGATTTCGGAGGACGCCGCATCCCAGGTGACATCGTGCATGCAGACGGTCGTGTCCGAGGGAACGGGCGTTGGCGGCGCGGTTGACGGCTATGACGTGGCGGGTAAGACCGGTACGGCCGAACGAGCCGACGAGAACGGCGGCTACCTCAAGGAGAACTACATGTCGTCCTTTATGGGCTTTGCGCCGGCACAATCGCCCAAGGTGCTGTGCTATATCACGCTCGACGGAACGCCGAGCGGCTCAGATGCCGCTGCGGTGCCGTTCCAGTCCATTATGGCCAACGCGCTCGACGTGCTGGGTATCCCGCACACGAAGTAGGGGGTTACAATCTTTGGGGCGTGGTTTGTTGTCCCATATGAGGGGTGTTCACATGCCCTGCACCACGCATGCGCGGCGCTGGGATACAATACGCCGATAGCATTATTAGGTTTACAGGGGAGCTGCAATGATAGAGATCGCCGTCAACAACCTCGCGGCCGCAACAGGGGCCCGAACCGTGACGGGAGAAGCCGATCGGGTATGCCGCTGTCTCTTATACACATCTGACGCT
>URWS01000178.1 GCA_900551605.1 uncultured Collinsella sp.
TGCGTTATCGACTCGCGTCAGGTCGAGGAAGGGACGATTTTCGTCGCCTTTCCCGGTGAAAACGTCGACGGCAATGATTTTGCTTCCCGTGCCGTCCAGTCGGGTGCCGGCGCCGTCGTGATGACGCGTGAGCCCGAGGCCGAGCTGGTCTCGCTGGCGCAGGACAAGGGCTGTGCCATCTTGCTGACCGATGATCCCGAGGACTTTCTGCTGCGTTTGGCGCACGCGTACCGTCTGGAGCTTGGCTGCCTGGTCGTTGGTATTACCGGTTCCATCGGCAAGACGACGACCAAGGACGTGCTCGCCGCCGTGCTCGCCAAGCGCTATCGTGTCTGGGCCACCAAGGGCAATTTCAATAACCTGATCGGCATGCCGCTCACGGTGCTTTCCGCTCCGGCCGATACCGAGGTCCTGGTGCTCGAGATGGGCATGAACCATTTCCACGAGATCGAGCGCCTGTCCCAGTCCGCCAATCCCAACCTTGCCATCGTGAGCAAGATTGGTACCTCTCATATCGGCATTTTGGGTAGCCGCGAGAACATCGCCCGCGCTAAGGCCGAGATTGTCCAGGGTATGTGCGCCGCTGGCGACTTCTTGCCGCTGCTGGTTTTGGGCGGCGAGGACGACTTTACGCCGTTCATTCGCGATACGTTCGCCCAGCCTGCTGGTATCGACGTGATGCTGGCCGGCGTCTCGGACGATGATGAGGCCCGTGCCCGCGACGTTCGAGTTGATGACGAGGGCCGTCCGGTCTTTACTCTCGATTTTGGTCAGGGCGAGACAATCGATACCATGCTTGCCATCCCCGGCGTGCAGTCCGTCCCAAATGCCGTTAAGGCCGCCGCGGTTGCCTATCGCCTGGGCGTGACGCCCGAGCAGATCGATGCTGCCTTTAGAGGCCTCACGATCACCGGTCACCGCCAGGAGATCAAACGCGCCAAGAGCGGTGCCCGCGTCATCGACGATTCCTATAACGCCAGTGCCGAATCCATGGCTGCTGGCCTCGATCTGCTGTGCTCGCTTTCGTGCACGGGGTCTCGCATGGCGATCTTGGGCGAGATGGGCGAGATGGGCGATGAGGCTCCTCGCATGCATGAACTCGTGGGCGCCTATGCCGCCGCCAAGAAGCTCGACATGCTGGCGTGTGTGGGTGGTGAGCTGGCCCAGCTTATGGCCGATGCCGCGCGCATGATGGGCATGGACGAGGACCGCATCCAGGTGTTCTCCGATTATCAGCAGGTGCTCGACCGCATGGGCGGCGCGCTTGAAAAACATGATGTTGTACTGGTCAAGGGTTCCCGCTTTGTTGAGCTCGACCGCTTTGTGGAAGGTGTGTGCTAGCCCATGTTCGGCAATCCCTCGTATCCAACGTATCAGGCTTTTTTGGGGCTTGGCATCGCCGCCGCCATTGCGCTGCTGCTCATGCCGTGGTGGATCAAGCTGCTCAAGGTCGAGGGTATCGGCCAGCAGGTTCGTGCCGATGGCCCCAAGCGTCATTTGGTTAAGCAGGGAACGCCCACCATGGGTGGTGTTGTCATCCTCGTCGCGATCTCGCTGACCTGCCTGCTGATGGGCAAGCTCACCACCGAGCTCGTGCTCGTGCTCCTCGCCACGCTGGCGACCGGCGTGCTGGGCCTGATTGACGACCTGACCTCCGTTACGCATGGGCGCTCGCTCGGTCTGACGCCTCATGCCAAGATGATCGGTCTAACCATTATCTGTGTCACCTTTACGGTACTTGCCGTTAACTGGTGCGGCGTCGCCCCCGAGATTCGTTTTCCCGGCGGCCTGACGATTGACCTCGGTGTTCTTTCGACCACCATCTGCGGCCTTTCGTTCCCGTGGCTCTACATTGTCTTTTGCTGGCTGATGATCGCCGGTCTTTCTAATGCCGTGAACCTGACCGATGGCCTTGACGGTCTTGCTGGCGGCACCTCCATGATTGCCATGCTCGCCATGGCTGCCATGGCGTTTTTGCACGGAGACGTGAACCTGTCCATCTTCTGCACCGCGTGTGCCGGTGCCTGCTTGGGCTTTCTGTGGTTCAACTGCTATCCGGCGAGCATCTTTATGGGCGATACCGGCTCGCTTGCCCTGGGCGCCGCGTTTGCCTGCACGTCCATCATGACCAACACCGAGGTCGTCTCCCTCATCATCGGCGGCCTGTTTATCGTTGAGACCCTGTCGGTCATGATTCAGGTTGTCTACTTCCACTTTACGCACAAGCGCGTCTTCCTTATGGCGCCCATCCATCATCATTTCGAAAAGAAGGGCTGGGCCGAGACCAAGGTCGTCATCCGTTTTTGGATTATCGCTGCGGCCTTTGGTGCCGTTGGCCTTGCTTTGTTCTTCCAGTTGGGATAGTGGTCTTTCATGCCTCTTGCTGATGTCTTTAGCCTGCTCGTTTTGGGTCAGGGCAAATCCGGTCTCGATGTCGCCCGCTGGGCGCTGGCACATCCCGAGCGCGTAAGCGCCGTTACCGTGTATGGCGGCGGCACCTCTGAGCCCAATGACGCCACGCGTGCGCTCGAGGCTGCTGGTGCGTCGTTTGTCTATGGGACCGAACAGGTCGAGGGCGCCTATGACGTATGCGTGACGTGCCCGGGCATCTCGGAGTTCTCGGGCTTCTTTAAGGCCGGGCGCGAGCATGCCGCCCAGATTATGGGTGAGCCCGAGTTTGCCTATCGCCTGTCGCCCGATAACTGGATTGCCATTACGGGTACCAACGGCAAGACGACTACCACGTCGCTGACTGATTATCTGCTCAAGGCTGCCGGTGAGGCCAGCGTAGCTGTCGGCAACATCGGCGAGCCGCCGGTCAACGAGATTGACGGCCGAGCTCATAACGAGTGGTTTGTGGCCGAGCTCTCGAGCTACCAGATTGCTACGACCGCCGAGCTTCATCCTCGCGTGGCGGTGCTGCTCAACATCACTCCCGACCACTTGGGCTGGCATAAGAGCCATAAGAACTATGCGCTTGCCAAGATCAAACTGTTTGACAATATGGTCGATGATGATCTGGTGGTTGTCGACGTCGAAGACGCCGGCATTCACGAGTTCGATGAGTACATCTACACGCCGGGTCGTCGCATCTGCAAGGTTGCCTTTGACGAGCCTGAGGGTGAGGATGCCGCCTTTGTGCGCGATGGCAAGATGATCGTGCGCCTGAAGGGCGTCGAGACCCCGCTCATCGCTACATCCGAGCTCAAGATCTCGGGCCATCACAATGTTATCAATGCCCTGTGCGCTGCCACGGCTGCCCTGGCAGTCGGTGCCGATGTCGATGGTGTCTGCCGCGGTCTGGCCTCGTTCCAGCCGCTCGAGCACCGCGTGGAGCCGTGTGGCGAGATTGACGGCGTGCGCTACGTCAACGATTCCAAGGCGACCAACACCGATGCGGTCGAGAAGGCACTGACGGCATTTCCCGATGACGACGTGATCTTGCTGCTCGGCGGCCATGATAAGGGCACGCCGCTCACGGACTTCGCACGCGTCGTTATGGACAACGTACGCTCGGTCGTCTGCTTTGGCGATGCGCGCGAGCGCTTCACCGCCGCTATGGACGAGGCCGATGTCGATGGCGATGTGGATATCGCTCAGGCGGATGACCTGCGCGACGCCGTGGACGTTGCCCGTTCGCTGTCGAGCCGTGGCGATGTGATCTTACTTTCTCCTGCCTGCTCTTCGTTCGATGAGTTTTCGGGCTATGAGGAGCGCGGCCGCGTGTTTAAGGACTATGTGGCCCAGCTTGCCGCTGCGGCGAAATCGCAAATGGAATAGGGGTTGCCGGTGAGAGAGGAGAGCCCCCGACAAGGTATGAGGAGGCCTGACTCGGACCGTGCTTCCTCGCGGCGCAGCACACCGCGTTCCGGTCGCGGCGGGCAGACGTTTAGCGAACGCTATATTGCCGGCGTTCCCGCCCGTATCATGCGCCCCCGTTTGATATTCATGGCCTGTCTGTTTACCTTGGTGTGCTTTGGCCTGCTGATGGTGTACTCGGCGTCTTCGGTCGAGGCGCTGCACGAGAATGGCTCGGCGACGTTTTTTCTGGGTCGACAGGCCGCGTTTGCCGTGGTCGGTGTTCTGGCGCTGATTGCCATCGTGCGCATCTTGCCGGACAGCTGGTTTGGGGAAGACGTGCTCAGGATCTTCCTCATAGGCATGATAGGGCTACTGTTTCTGGTGTTCTTGGTGGGCAGCGGCAGC
>URWS01000179.1 GCA_900551605.1 uncultured Collinsella sp.
CGCGCGCGGCGTACAGAACGGTAGCTACAAGCGCGTGGATGATAAAGATATCAAGATGTCACCCGCTGAGCTATATGAGCTGCAGAGTGCGTTGCTTCCGAGCGATGCAGACGGCACGGTGGTTTCGGAGGCAACGGTCGAGGATTTGGATCCAGATGTCGTGCGGTCTATTATCGCAAATCGCCGGCTGCAGACCCCCCGCGTTTTGCGCGGGGCCGATACGCTGGAAAAGCAGCTGGTCAGACTCAATATCACTACAAAGGATGGTGCGGTGAAGCTCGCAGGGCTTCTGTCGGCGGGAATTTACCCCCAGCAGTTCTATCCCAAACTCATGATCGATGTCGCTGTCCATTCCGATGTGGAAAAATCTGCACCCGGGCAACCCCGGTTTATTGACCGCCAGTTGTGCGATGGCCCGATTCCGGCTTGCATCGAAGATGCCCTTGCCGCGATTGGACGGAACTTGCGCAAAGCGGCGATAGTGCAAGGTGCTGGCAGAAGGGAGGATTGGGAAGTTCCCCAGGAGGTTTTGCGCGAGGCCTTGGCAAATGCCTGCATCCATCGAGAATATTCGCCCATGTTTGTGGGGCAGGCCGTGAGTGTCGATATCTATCCAGACAGAATAGAGATCAAAAACCCCGGTGGGCTTTGGGGAGGAAAGACGGTGGACAATCTTGCAGACGGGGAATCGCGCTGCCGAAACCCAAAGCTCATGAGTCTAATGGGGGCGACGCCGTTAGAGCATGCCGAGGGGGCCGTTGCAGAAAGCCAGGGATCTGGTATCCCGGCTATGATTCGCGAGATGGAGTCTCGTTCGCTTGGAAGGCCGAAATTTATCGTTAAGGCCGATTCGTTTACGGTGCTGCTTTCCCGGCACGGGGCGGAGCTTGCTGAAAACCGCACGTGGATTCAGAGCCATGTGGGCACCGAGCTGACGGATCGCGAGGAAACATTGCTCATGTTTATGCGGGAGCATGGGTGCGTATGCGATGTTCAAAAAATACGAGAGGCCCTGAAGTGGGATTCGGATGACATTCGCCTGATCTGCGGGGATCTTGTCGATAAACATGTCCTGTCAAAATGTGGCAAAGACACGTTTGAGATTATCGATATGAGCAGAGAATCGTCAGCTTCGACAGCGGATAGGATCCTGGAGGCTCTCAGCGCCGAAGTGGATATGACGGCGCGAGAAATAGCGGTTGCATCGGGGGTCAAAATTTCGTCCGTCCGCTACCATCTGCCAAAAATGGCGGATAAAGGACTCATCGAAGTAATGGGTTCGTCGACGAGCCGCAACCGCCGCTATCGGAAGAAGTAGATGCAGCCGAATTGTCCCTCTATCGTCTCTCGAAGTTTGATGGGTGCTAGAGGGGCGACTGCCTCGCGATATTTCCCCAGATAAAACCTGCCAAAATAAACCTGTCCCTTTTTGGCAGGTTACTGGTTCATGTTGCCGTGGATGTAGGGGGTAACCTCGGGGGAGATATGGTCGCAGCCCAGCCCGCGCAGCGCGGACTCGATGGCGGCGGGCAGCGGGGTCTTGCCCTCGGCATCGACGGCGGTGCCGCCGAGCGCGGCAATCTTGGCGACATCTGCGGGCGCGGCCTCGATATGCATGCAGCCGCCGACCAAGCGCGCGCGTACCTGTGCCAGGTCAAGATCGTGCAGGTAGTCCTCGCAGGTGCGGATCAAATCGACCTTCTCGCGCGTAAGCTCCTCGCCCGTGGGGACGCGGGTGGCAAGACATGCTCCCGCCGGCAGGTTCCAAACGGGATAGCCCCATGCGCGCAGCAGCTCGCGCTCTTCGTCCTTGGTAAAGCCGACCTCCATGAGAGGGGAGCGTACGCCGAGCTCTTCTGCCGCACGCATGCCGGGGCGGTAGTCACCGCGATCGCTTGCATTGCTGCCATCGATGACGGTGGGAAAGCCGAGCGACTTGGCGTGGTTGACGATGGCGGTAAAGCCGGCGTGCTTGCAGTGGTAGCAGCGATTAGCATCGTTGCAGGCTACTTGGGGGAGCTGCAGCTGATCCACCGAAAGATTGAGCACGGGGAGCTTAAAATGCGGCCCCTCATTGGCCTGTCCATCAACGGACTGCTCAAACGAAGTCTGTTCGGGCGTGCCGATGAGCGGCGTGGTGAGATGGATGAGGAGGGTATTGGTAGGCATGATGCGGGCGCACACGGCGGCCAAAAAGCTGCTGTCAACGCCGCCGGAAAACCCGATGGCCACGCGCCCGTATGCCAAAAGCAGCTGTTCGAGCGCCGATAGCTTGTCTTGAAGCTCCTCTGCGGGTGCCGTGGTGTCTAAAATCATGAAACGTTCCTTATCGTTGAGTACTCGATCGAAAACTATAATCCTAATGCGTTACTTGCCATAAGACTTCTATCTGTGTAACGAAAGTGCAATATGGTATATACGTTATATACAAGTTGCCAAATGCGGTAGAGTTGCGGCAATGCGACAGCGAGAGTCGATGGGGGACCGATATGATCAAGGCTGTTATTTTTGACATGGATGGAACGCTGGTCGATACCGAGCGTTTGGGGATTAAGGCCTGGAAGGCAGGCGCCGCTGAGCTGGGGCTCGCGATTGATGAAGCGCTGATCCATCAGTTTATCGGCCGCACGCTGCCCGATGTTATGGACATCCTTGATGAGCATTACGGCAGCCATGAAACCACCGAGGCGATCTATCGTCGCCACAAGGAGATTCGCGACGAGATGGTCAAGACCGAACTGGAACTTAAGGCCGGTGCCGCCGAGTGCCTAGACGAGCTGCTGGCTGCGGGCTATCACGTGGGTCTAGCGACGTCGTCGCGCCTCGTTACGGCCGAGCGCAACCTTAAGATGGTCGGTCTTTTTGACAAGTTTGAAACGGTAACGTGTGGCGAGGACGTCGTGCACGGCAAGCCCGACCCCGAGATGTATCTGCTCGCCTGCGAGCGCGCGGGCTTTGCTCCCGAGGAATGTGCCGTGGTCGAGGATTCGCGCAACGGCTGTGTCTCGGGCATTACGGCCGGATGCCACGTCTTTGCCGTTCCTGATATCGTGCCGCTGCCGCAGGACGTGGTGGATGGCTGCGAGGCCGTGCTCGATACGTTGTTCGACCTTTCGGCGGCAGTTAAAGCCGCGCGCTAGACAATTGCGGCGTTGAAACGAGCAATTGCCCACGTTTGCGCCTAAGCAAAAGGGGCCCGGCAATGGTCGGGCCCCTTTTGCTTAAGCGGCGACATAGCATACTTGCGGGCGTGCTACAGATACGCACCGAGGTTGATGGCCGTGGCGTCGGTCTGGGTGCTTGCCTGGGTGCTGGCGCGCTCCAGTAGGAACGGACGTACCAGTTCTTGGCGGTTGATATCCTCGGCGGCGGTGACTGCGGTGACGGTGCGCGCGGCAGAGCCGATGTGGACGTGCTTGGTCTTTGCCGGGGCCTTGTTCTCGATTTGCTCCATGAGCAATTGAACGCCCTTGCGGCCAATCTCGTAGCCCGGGGGCGCTACCGTAGTGAGCGGGACCGATCCGCTCCAAGCGAGCGGGTTGCCATCGCAACCTGCTACGCGTACTTCCCCGGGGACGGCGATGCCTTTGTCGACCAGCGCCGAGATAACGCCCGAGGCCAGCACGTCGGTCAGACCGACGACAAAATCGGGGCGTTCGTCGGCGGGGCGCGCGGCGATTTGGGCGCCGATGCCGTAGCCGTCGGCGGCGGTATTCCATTCGCCGGCGTCGATGACTTCGATCTTGATATCGGGGTGTAGAGCGAGCACTTTATGAATGCCAAGGACGCGCAGGGTGAGTTGCATAAATGCTGCTCGGCCGACGACGACAATATGGTGTGCGCCGCGGGCGATGGCGAGTTCGGCAATGATGCGACCCTGGGCCTCGTTGTCGGCCGCTACGTAGTAGCCGGGCTCGGAGCAATGGATGTCCAGGTGGACGATCGGCACGGGCATCTTGGCCATGACGGGGTGCCAGTCGGGGGATGCCATGGGCTGAACCATGACGCCGGACATCTGGGTGCCCATAAAGTAGCGCAGGTAATGGTCCTCGAGAATATCGTCGTTATCGGCGTTGGCGATGAGCAGGTCGTAGCCGTGCTTGCGGGCCTCGTTGTGGGCGCCGCTGGCGATTTGGAGCGAAAAGCCGTGATCGAGACGGGGGAGCACCAGGCCAAAGGACCTGTCTCTTATACA
>URWS01000180.1 GCA_900551605.1 uncultured Collinsella sp.
ACACTTATGCGATCGTCGGCAGCGTCAGATGTGTATAAGAGACAGGGTGACGGCCAGACCAACGTCATCATCATCACCATCATCATTATCTGCGGCCTGTTTGCCATGCAGCGCGCCGGCACCTCGTCAATCGGCAAGATGTTCGGCCCGCTTATGACGCTGTGGTTCCTGTTCTTGGCTGGCGCCGGCCTGTTCAACATGCTCGGCAACCTATCCATCCTGCGTGCGCTCAACCCCATCCGCGGCATTATGTTCCTGTTCTCGCCCATCAACCACTCGGGCATCATGGTGCTCGGCTTTGTCTTTCTGTCGACGACCGGTGCCGAGGCGCTCTATTCGGACATGGGTCACGTGGGCAAGGCTAACATTTACGCATCCTGGCCGTTCGTGAAGGCGACCCTCATCCTTAACTATCTGGGTCAGGGCGCTTGGCTGCTCGCCAACAACTCCAATCCCCAGATGCTCGCGATGGACATCGTCAACCCGTTCTACATGATGCTTCCCGAGCCCCTGCGCCCCTTTGCCATCGTGCTTTCGACCGTAGCGGCCATCATCGCCTCGCAGGCGCTCATCACCGGCTCGTTCTCGCTGGTATCCGAGGCCACGCGCCTCAACCTTATGCCGCATCTGCGCATCCACTACCCCAGCGACACCAAGGGCCAGCTCTATATTCCGCTCGTCAACAACATCATGTGGGTCGGCTGCGTCTTCATCGTGCTGCTGTTCCAAAACTCCGAGCGCATGGAGAGCGCCTACGGCCTCGCCATTACCGTGACCATGCTCATGACCACGACGCTTTTGACGAGCTACATCGCCGGCGTCCTCAAGCACAAGCTGGGTGCCTGCGTCTTCGCCCTGCTCTTCGGTGCCATTGAGCTGTGCTTCTTCGCTTCGTGCCTCACCATGTTCTTTGACGGCGGCTACGTCATGATCTTCCTGGCCGCACTGCTGTTTGGCCTTATGTATGTGTGGCGCCGCGGTACTGCCATCGAACGCACGCAGACGATTCTGCTGCCCGTCTCCAAGTACATCGACCAGCTCAACCGCCTGCGCAATGACGAGACCTATCCCGTGCTCGCTGACAATCTGGTATTTCTCACCAACAGCCCCGACCCGCTCACGCTCGACCGCGACGTGCTCTATTCCATCCTGGACAAGCACCCCAAGCGCGCCAAGGCATATTGGTTCATTAACGTGCATGTCACCGATGAGCCCTATACGCACGAGTATTCCGTTGAGACCTTTGGCACAGACTTCCTGTTCCGCGTGCGCTTGGACCTGGGCTTTAAGGTCAACCAGCGCGTTAATGCCTACCTGCGCCAGATCGTTGGCGACCTGATGGCATCGGGTGAGTTGCCGCCGCAGCATCACACCTACTCTATCTACGAGACACGCGGCAACGTGGGCGACTTCCGTTTTTGCATGCTGCGCAAGATGCTTGCCCCCGAAACGGACATCAACCGCAACGACCACCGCGTGATGGCCATCAAGTACGCCGTCCGCCGCGCCTGCGGAAGCCCGGCACGTTGGTATGGTCTCGAGAACTCGGCCATCATCATTGAGTACGTACCGCTCTTTGCCCGCATGCGTCCGGCAGTCAAGCTCGTACGCACCCAGGTGCCGCTCGAGATCCTGATCGAAGAGGCCGAGGAAATGGAAGTCGACATCTTCTCGGACGACCTGGTCAACGGCAACGAAGCCGGTAGGAACATGAACGTCGATCCCACCGAGTTGCTCGAGAGCGTCGCCGATACGCCCGAGCAACAACAACTCGACGGACTCGAAAGCACCCAGCTCAACGACGCCAACTTCTAACACGCCACCAGCCATTGACGACAGCGGCCCTGCACCTCACGAGAGACGCAGGGCCGCCTTGCATTGCAGTAAAGCTATCGGCTACGAACGACGTGGCTCGGGAACCACGAGCTTATCGGGGCTCGCGCCCTCGGCATCCATCAGGCTCACGTAGCGAATCGACGGATCCCCATACATCGCGTAGTAATAATTGCCCGTGCGCGCGCTAAAGCATCCGGTATAGATAGTCTTCTCGAACTTGCCATCGCCCATCCTAGACGCCCCCTCAATCATCACCACGCCCTCGAGCGATCGGAACATGCGGACGACGTTTTCGGTCTCGCTCTCCTTTTGCGGGTAATTGGCATTGAGGTACGCCGCCTTTACAAAACGGCTCGGCGAATAGCAGTCACCCGGAATACCGCGCATGCCGGCACCCGCGCCATAGGGCTTGAGCTCGACGCCACGCCATGTCGCCGTCTGCGGAAAATCGCTTGTGGCCGTGATATAGGTGCGCAGGTTTTCCATGTGCCACGGGAAGGTGGGCTGATTGGCAAGGGTGTCGACCGGATCGTCGTATACATGCAGGCCGTCAGCCATCATCTCGACCACGATGCTGCGCTGGCTGTCGCCGATAATCCAATGGAGCAGCGACACGCCCAGCCCCTCTCCGGCAGATTTGGCGACAATCACCGTGTCGCGCAGCGCGGCCTCGACCTCATCGACCGTCGAGAACGTCGCTGCCACCCACAGGGGAAACTCATAGGCCGCGATATTGGTCTTACCGTCGACAGGGTCATCGGCATACTCGGCATAACCAGGGAAATTGAGACCCGCCACGGCGAGGCCCGCATCGTTGCCGCAATCGAAGAACATAGGGTAGTTCCTGTAATCGATGCACATACCGATCACCGCGTGCGCCGCTGTCGCGTCGTCGATAAACGAATACGGAATGTGAAACCCGCGCGGCATCACGCGAACCTGTTGGCCGTAGTCAAAGCTCCAGTCGAGATTGCGGCCCAGATACATGTGGCCAGAATTATCAGTAAATCGAATACTCGTACACATAGCGCCTCCTAGCTTTACGTTCTTGCTAATTTCATTGTCTCCAAACAAAAAGGCGCTAAACACAAAAGCCCGGACATGACAACAATGTCATGCCCGGGCCAAAAGAGACGAAGTGCGGTGCTTTGGTCCCCTTAGACCAACTTTCCAAGACAGTGATCGATCATATGCTGGATCATCTGTGCCTCAAAGCCCGCGTAGTCGCGGCGGCACTCCTTCATCTTGCCGTCGACAATCTGGTCAAAGGCAACCTTGCACTTGATATAGCGCGTGGACTTGGTGACCTCCTCGTGCGTCAGGCAGCTCTCCTCCATCTTGCTGGCACCCAGGCCAAACACCAGACGGGGGTTGTAGAGCACATGGGGCTCGCCGGCGTCGTCCAGATAGACGCAGACCTTCTTGGTGACGCCGATCTGGTTGGCGGCAAGGCAGCCGGCATCGTCGAGCGACTTGATGGTATCGATCAGGTCCTGTGCCACCGACTCGTCCTCGACGGTCGCGACCTCGCAACGCTGGGACAGAATAGCCTCGTCGTGGCAGAGCTCTTTAATCATACGTTCCTCCATAGGGGTCGTTGTAACTGCTTAAGTATACGGTACCCACACATTTTCATGCGAAAAATACCGTCCGTCTGCTACAAAGCGCCGAACATCAACATGCGAGAAACATCAACCTTTCAAAGGCGATATAGTAGTTGAGTTCGTGTCAATCGGCCTAAACTCGGGGCCGAACAAGGAAAGGGTATGCATGGACGAACTTTTTCACGTCAGTGAGCGCAAGTCCACAATCGGGACCGAACTTCGCGCTGGACTGACAACATTCCTGGCGATGGCCTACATCATCGCCGTCAACCCTGCGGTGCTCTCGGGCGCCGGCATCGATGCGGGAGCGCTCGCCTGCGCCACCTGCCTGGGCGCCGGCATCATGACCATCTGCATGGGCATCTTCGCCAACCGCCCGCTCGCCTGCGCGTCGGGCTTAGGCGTCAACGCGATGATCGCTGGAATCACCACCACCGTCTGCGGCGGTGACTGGCACGTGGCCATGAGCGTCATCTTCCTTGAGGGCGTCGTCATCTTGCTGCTCGTGCTTTGTGGCCTGCGCGAGGCCATCATGGACGCCATCCCGGTTGTCCTGCGTCACGCCATCTCGGTGGGTCTGGGCCTGTTCATCGCCATGATTGGCCTGTGCGATGCCGGCATTATCACCGCTGGCGCCGGTACACTCGTCGGTCTGGGCGACATCACCTCCCCCACCTTCATCGTCGGCATCATCTCCATCCTGGTGACAGTCGCCCTCGCCTGCCGCAACGTCCCCGGCTCGCTGCTC
>URWS01000181.1 GCA_900551605.1 uncultured Collinsella sp.
TCCTGGCCGTGGAACCGGATTTGGCCCGCGTCCGGGGTCTCGAGTAGGTTGAGGCAGCGCAGGAAGGTCGACTTGCCCGAGCCCGAGGCACCGATAATGGTAACGACCTCGCCGGGGTTAACGGACAGGTCGATACCCTTGAGTACCTCGAGCGAGCCGAAGCTCTTGCGCAGGCCCTCGACGCGGATGAGCGGCTCATTGGACTGTGCGGCGGCCGCGGTGCCGGTAGTGGCGGTATCTGCCATGATGATTCTCCTCGTCTTGAGCCTAGTTGGAGCTGGGCAGCGTTGCCGGAGCCTCGGCGCCGAGCTTTTTGCCAAAGGCCTCGAGCAGGCGGCTCGCCACGAGCGTCAGGATCAGGTAGACCACGAGCGCCACGCAGTAGACCTCCATCTGACGGTAGTACACGCCGGCGACGGTGGTGGTGGCGTACATGAGGTCGAACACGCCGATGACCGAGAGCACCGACGAGTCCTTGATGTTGATGATGAGCTCGTTGGTGAGCGCCGGAATCGCGTTTTTAATGCCCTGGGGGAACACGACTTTGCGCATGGCTTGCCACTGCGACAGGCCCAGCGAGCGCGCCGCCTCGGCCTGGCCGGGGTCGATGGACTCGATGCCGCCGCGCAGGACCTCCATCATGTAGGCGGTGGAGTTGAGCGAGATGGTGACGAGGCCGGCGGTGAAGGTACTCCAAATCTGGTTGGCCTGAGCGGTCTCGAAGCCCATGCCGCGCAAAACGGTGAAGCCCGCGTAATAGATGAGCAGGCCCTGGACCATCATGGGCGTGCCGCGCACGATGGTGGAGTAGACGGTCGCAAAGCCGCGGCCGATACTCTTAAAGAAGCGCACCAGGTCGTTGTCCACGCGGTCGAACGTCTGGATACGCAGGAACACCAGCAACAGCGCCAGGAAGAAGGCGATGATGGTGCCAAAGAACGCGAGCGCGATGGTGATCTGAATGCCGCGGATAAAGAAGTCGCCACTCTTGTAGGTCATGTAGACCAGGCTCGACAGAAAGTCGCTGGGATTGGAGTCCGAGACAATGCTCACCCGCACCAGATCGATAAACGACATAACGCAGCGGTCGATAAAGAAGATCGCCGCGATGGCAACCACGACGTAGCTGCCCATACGCGCGCCGCGGCGGAAGCGATCGGACGCGAACGACGACTTCTCGCGATAGTCGTTCCAATGCATGAGCTTGGTGACGAGCGCCGCCGCCGACACGGCGATCCAAGCCCACAGGATCGCCCAGAGGCAATCCTGGAACACGCCCGTGGGTGCCAAAAAGCTCAGCGGCGTGGGGTTGCGCTGGCTCGCGGCCAGGCCGAGTGCCGCGATAACGCTCGTGCCCAGGTAGACATAACGGTGGTCGGCCTTGATAAAGGAGGCCAGGCGATTGATGGTCTTCATGCTGCCTCCCTATGCCGGCTGACGGTCGAGGCACGCGTCCCACATCTGGTCGCGCTCCTCCTGGCTGATGCCCTTGAGGGCCTTGTCGATAAGCTTGAGGAGCTTCTTTGAGCCCTTACGGCAGCCGACGTTTGCCGCGACCTGCTGCTTAAAGCCCTCGCCTTCGGCGAAATGAATGGGAACGATACCGGGGTTTTGGGCCATATAGCCCTTCTCGTTCTCGGTGTTGTACGTCACGGCGTCGCAGGTGCCCTGCAGCAGGTTCGAGAACACTGTAGGGACGGAATCGACCGGGTTTTTGTGCACGACACCCGGGATCTCGTCGATAACGGTATCGAGCATGGTGTCTTTTTGGCCGAGGACCGTGGCACCGCTAAAATCGCTGAGCTTGGTGGCGTTTTGGTAGGGCGAGCCCTCTTTTACGAACAGGCCAAAGTAGCCGATGAAATAGGGGTCGGAAAAGCCGACCGACTCCTCGCGCTCGGGCGTGGCGCTCATGCCGGCGATGATGAGGTCGATCTGACCGTTGTTGAGCGAATCGATAAGACCCGAGAAGCTCTGCTTAACGGCGACAGGCTCGCCGCCGAGGGCCTTGCAGACGATCTTGGCGATCTGCACGTCGTAGCCGTCGGCATAGGCGCCCTGCACGTTATCGATGGGAATGGTGAACTCGCTGGCCTCGGAAACCTGCCAGTTGTACGGAGCGTAGGCAGCCTCCATGCCAATGCGGATCTTGTCCTTGCCAATCACGGAATCGGACAGATCGTCGCGACCGCCGCCCGTCGTGGGCTGAACCACTTTGAGCGTGGACGGACGCTGACAGCCGGCGAGCGCGCCGGCGACGACGGAAGCGCTCGCAGCGAGAGCGCTACCCAAGAAGATGCGACGACTGCACACCGGCTGGGTATGCGCGTCGCGCTGTAGTCGAGGTTGCATCTGATGCCTCCCCTTTGTCGTATCTGTTCGGATAGCACAACAGGATAGTACGGTGATGGCGGTGATGCAGCGTACGGAGAAGATTTAACGGAGCGATTGGCGCAAGGTAGTCGTTGGGGACGCTCTTAAACGACTAGCCGTCGGGGACAGTCTTCGCAGCCAGACGAGTGAACTTCATCCACAAGTGCCGGCAGGAAAGGAACGTCCCTAAGTGCCGAAAGAGTGTCCCTTTTGACTAGTCGTTAAAGAACGTCCCCGATGACTATTTATTGTCAGGCTCTATCCCAAGAACATGGCCATGTACAACGGAAGCGTTACCTTTTTGCCATCTTGGCCAACGTTGCCGTCAATCAGCTTGTACCCCAGGTTTACATCGGGGCGCTCGAGCATATCGTTGAGGGAGACCGTCGACCCGCGAGACGCCTTTACCTCAACGGGGACAACGCTCGCGTCGGACGAGTCCGTAACGAACTCGATCTCCCGATCACCCTTCTGCGACCTCCAGTAACGAAGGGGCACGCCCTTGGCCGCAAGCATGCATGCGATCAGGTTCTCGTAGAGGCCGCCCTTCATGGGACCCGCGAGCTTGTTGTTCACCACCGCTTCCAGCATTTCGAAGCCGTACATGGCCATGAGCACACCCGTATCGGCAGCGTAAAGGCGGAATTTCGATCCGTCCTCGTATGCCGCAAGCGGGAACTGCGGCGCGGTCACGCATTGGCACCTGCGAACCATACCCGCCCCCACGAGCCAGTCCACGGATGATCCAAACTTGCGCGCCGTTCCCCTGCTCTCCACCACGGAGTACTGGAATTTTGTATTCTCCTTTGCAAGCTGGCGCGGAAGCGATTCGAAGCACGCTCGTGCGCGCACCCGCTCGGGGGCTTCGGCGTATCGGGCTACGTCGTCCAGATACGATGCCAAAAGGCTACGCTGCTCGTCGTGGGCAATAGCGAAGCTGTTCGATTCCATAAACGCGCTCACCACCGCGGGCATTCCGCCAACGGCAAGGTATTCGCGCAGCATCTGCATCATCTTTTGATTAACGGCGGAGGGAACCGGCTCGCGCGACTCGAAGAAGCCGCGAAGGCCCTCGATAGACTCCGCGTCGTAACCGCGCGCCCATAGGTACTCCTCGAAGTCGAGGGGCCCCATGATAATCTCGCGCTCGTAGCCAACGGGCACGGATGCCTTGGCCGCCTCCTCCTTGAAGCGAATGCCCAGAAGCGACCCCGAGGCCACCACATCGCACCTGCCGTCGAGCGCAAGGTACTTGAGCGCGGCGCGCGCGGCGGGACATTCTTGAATCTCATCAAGAAAGAGGAGCGTTTTGCCCGGGACGAACCGTGCGCCCGGGACAACGAGGGAGATCTGCCGGTAGATTGTATCGGCATCGAGCGGTCCGTCGAAAACTTCCTTGAGCTCCGGGGACTCGATGAAGTCGATGGACACGAAGTTCTCATAATCGAGGCGCCCAAACTCCGCGACTATATACGATTTTCCAACCTGACGAGCACCCTTGATGAGCAGGCACTCCGCACCCTTGCTCGCCCTCCACGCCCGAAGCGTTTCGAGCATCTTTCGCTTTAGCACCCTATACACCTGCCTACCAGCGGTTTGCAGCTTTTCCGGGTCTATTCTAGCGAAATTTGCAGCTTTTCCGGGTCTTTTTTGGCGTTTCGCGCAGCTTTTCCGGGTCCAAATCGCCGCAACGCGCAGCTTTTCCGGGTTTCTAAAGGTAGTCATTGGACGTTTTTAAACGACTAGCCGTCGGGGACAGTCTGGGGGTGCGGACAAAAAGTTGGACCGAGTCCGGTCCAGATTGGAGTCCGCAT
>URWS01000182.1 GCA_900551605.1 uncultured Collinsella sp.
GCCCGCCGCCGTACGGCTCGTCATCGACGGTACGATGGCGGTCGTGCGTCCAGTCGCGCAGGTTATACGCCTTAAAATCAAAAAGGCCGGCCTTGCGGGCGCGGCCCAAAATCGACGTGGACATGACGGGCTCAAACATCTCGGGAAAGACCGAAAGGGTCTCAATCAGCATGTTGTCCTCCCTACTTGTCCATATCGATCAGGCCGTCCATCACGTGGACGGAAATTGTTCCTGCATCGGGAAGATCGAGCACAACCTGCTCGATTACGGGAATCAGTACCTCGCCGTACCGATCACCCTCGACAACCCAAACATCGTTAGCGGGCGTCGACATAATCTCGACGATCGTGCCGAGCGAACCGAAGCGCTCGTCGACCACCACGCGACCCATCAGGTCGGTATAGGCAGCGTCAAGCGAATCGAGCTCAAAGTCGTCACGATTTGCCAGCACGTAGCATCCCGTGATGCCCTCGGCGGCCGTCAGGTCGTCAATGCCCTCAAACGAAACCAGATCACCATCGCCCGTATCGGTGACGGACACGACCGTGCAAAAGCGGTCGCGCTTGAGCGCCGGCGGCGTCAGGGCGACGCGCATACCCGGCTCTAATACAGAAGGAAGCCCCCGCAGCGGCTGCGCGAGGACCTCCCCCTTCCTTCCGTGCGGCTTGACCACACGGGCGATGTTTTTGTACTGGGACCTCAAGGTCCTAGCCCAGAACCTCTACCTCGACAGCAGTGTCGAGGCGAGCGGCCAATGCACGGGCGAGCGTGCGAATGGCCTTGATGGTACGGCCACGACGGCCGATGACCTTAGCGACGTCATCCTCGGCGACCGAAACCTCAATCGTAGAGGCGTCGTCACCATCGATGACCTCAAGGCTCACGGAATCCGGGTCGTCGACGATCTGAACAACGAGATATTCGACGAGATCGGCGATGCGATCTGAGAGCATTGCCTCACCCTCGAGCTGTGCAGCGTCAACCTCAGGCACGATTTACTCCTCGGCGCCCTCAGCGGCAGCCTTAGCGGCCTCGGCCTCTTTGGCGAGCTGCTTCTTGGACTTCTTGACGACGGTCTCGGTCTTCTCGCCCTCGTTGGCGGCCTTGACCAGAGCAGCGACGGCGTCGGTGAGCTGAGCGCCCTTGGACTGCCAGTCGGCGATCTTCTCGAGGTCGAGGTTGATGGTCTTGGGGGCGGTCATCGGGTTGTAGCGGCCAACCTCCTCGATGATACGACCGTCACGCGGGGCGCGGGAATCGGCGACGACGACACGGTAGTACGGACGCTTCTTAGCGCCGTGACGAGCAAGGCGAATCTTGACTGCCAAAGGAAACTCCTCCAACCAAGCAGCTTTAGGCTGCAACTACAAACAAACAGTTGAACATAATACGCCATCGACGCGGGCAGGTGAAGTCCGTGAGACCAACTTCTTCGGTGTAGTCGAGGGCAAATCCATATCTTAGACAAGAATTCGGGATTTGCAAGCACATACACGCACCCCACATGAGCTGCGCGGTATACTCATGACATGGAAAGACGCGAACATACATACGGTTATGTGGATGCCATGGGCGTCACGCCGCCTCCCTGGACGGGTCCGGCAGTGGGCCTGATGGACCTCGATGCGTTTTTTGCGAGCGTGGAAATGCTCGATCATCCCGAATGGCGCGGAAAGCCGCTCATCGTGGGCGGAGACGCCGATTCGCGTGGCGTCGTGTCCACGTGTTCGTATGAGGCACGTCGCTTTGGCGTGCACTCTGCCATGGCCTCGGCCGAGGCGCGGCGCCTGTGCCCGCAAGCCATTTGGACGCATGGGCATTTTGATCGCTATCGTGAGGTCAGCGCGCAGGTCATGGCGATTCTCGCCGACGAGACCCCGCGCGTTGAGCGCGTATCCATCGACGAAGCCTTTATCGATATCACACCGGGTCGCTTTGCGCCCGAAGACCCGCTGCTGGTTGCGCGGCGTATAAGCGACCGCGTGGCAGAGCTGGGAGTGACGTGCTCCATTGGCGTGGGCTGCAACAAGACGGTCGCAAAAATCGCAAGCGAGCGGGATAAGCCGTTTGGGCTGACCATCGTGCGCCCCGGAACCGAGCAGCGCTTTTTGGCCGCGCTGCCGGTATCTGCCATGAGCGGCATCGGGCGCTCGGCCGAGGAGCGACTGCGCCGCATGCGCATCTACACCCTCGGCGAGCTATCACGTGCACCGGAATCCACCTTGGCCTCTATTTTTGGCGTCAACGGCGAACGCATGCGCCAGCGTGCGCTGGGACTCGAAATCTCTGAAGTCACGAGCCTCGATGAAGAGCGCGAGGTCAAGTCGGTCAGCAATGAACGCACCTTTGCTAAAGATTTGACTGAGCGTGGGGATATTGAGGCAGCGATTGCTCTGTTGGGAGAGTCAGTGGGGCGCCGTCTGCGCCGTCAGGGGCTGACGGGTGCCACGGTAACGCTCAAGCTCAAGTATTCGTATGGAAACGGTCGCTCGGCACAGCGCCGGCTGCCTCATCCAACAGACGATGAGAACATCTTCGTAGCGGTTGCGCTCGAACTGCTCGACAACATCTGGCAGGAAGGCATGCATGTTCGCTTAGCAGGCATCGGCATGAGCGACTTTGACCATCAGGGCGGCATCCAGACTGACCTGTTCTGCGAAGTCGACGACCGTGGAGCCCAATCGAGCGACCGTCGCGACCTCTCGGTCGCTATCGACGCCGTCCGAGACAAATTCGGCGAAACCGCCCTATCCTTCGGCCGCCAATCCCGCTTCAACGATTAACCGCCTTTGAGCAAAAAGAAAGCCGGGCAGGTGCGGAAAACCGCAACTGCCCGGCGATATGCGTGAGGATGGCTAAACCCCGTCTCAAATGAGCTACTAGAGGAGGTTGAGGGGGAGCTGGGGAGCGTCGCCCCAGAGCTTCTCGAGGCGGTAGAAGTCGCGGGCTTCGGGAGTGAAGACGTGGACGACAACCGAACCGTAGTCCATGAGCATCCAGGTCTTCTGCTCGCGGCCCTCGATGGAGAACGGATGCTCGCCGCAAGCCTCGGCGACCTTCTCCTCGATCTCGTCGACGATGGAATCGACCTGGCGGTTGTTGGTACCGGTGGCGAGCACAAAGTAGTCGCACACATCGGAAAGCTCGGTCAGGTCGAGCACCTGAACGTCCTCGCCCTTCTTGTCGTAGGCGGCCTGCGCGGCGGCGCGGGCGACATCCTCGGCGGCGACACCGCTCGCGGACAGCGAGGCGGCAGTGCGGTCGGACGTGGCGACGAAGCTCTTGTGCTCCACACCTTCAAGAATCTGCTCGTCGGTCATGGTCTCATCGGCCATGGAATACCTCTTTCTAGACAGCCCAAGCTAGCGCAGCTGGGCGTAATGGTTGTAAATCGTAATAGCCGTGGGATAAAGATAACGCCCGGACTGGATCACATAGACCAGACCCTGCGCAAAACAGGAGAAGAACAACTCGTCGAGCGAGGACTTCCCCACCATCTTGCGCAGCGCATGGGCATAGTCACCGTGGCGGTTGGGTTCGATGGCATCGGCAACAAAGACCACCATATCGAGCGGCGTCATGTCGCAAGCGCCCACGGTGTGACGGTCGACAGCCTGAAAGACTGCCGGAGACAGCTCGGGAAAAAGCTGCGGAAGCTCATAGGCGGCAACCGGGCCATGCAAAAGCGGCGTCGCGGCAGACGGAGAGCCGGCAATCTTAATGCCGTAATGCAGAGCGCGCGTGATCAGCTCGTCGTCGGAGAGCACTTTGTCCCAGTCATGAATCAGGCCGGCGGCAGCGGCATCAAAGCGGTCAACGCCGTAGACCTCGGCTAGATGCAGTGCGGTCTCGGCAACACCCAGCGAATGCACATAGCGCTTGCGCTTATCCTTCATGCGAACGTCGAGCAGCTCTTGAATGCGCTTGAGCAGCGCGCGCTCATCGCCCTCAAACTGATCCTCTACCGACAACGTAGACCCCCATCACTCAAAATCTTCTTGGCCCAAATCGGCATATAGCCTGCGTTTGCGAATGTAGCCGAGCACGGACTCGCTCGTAAGATAGCGCACGCTCATGCCGCGGGCAACTCGCTTACGAATGTTCGTCGAGCTGATCGCCAGCGCCGGAATCTGAATATAGCGCACGTCGAACGGCAGCCCCGACTCTTTGATTCGGGCACGCGC
>URWS01000183.1 GCA_900551605.1 uncultured Collinsella sp.
GGCAGCGTCAGATGTGTATAAGAGACAGGCTAACAACCGAGCAGGTTGCGGCATCGCCAACGGCGACAACCAGATCGTCGCAGGTAACGCCGTTGGCAGACAGGGCGCCAAAGATAGCATCGGCATCGGCCAGCGTAGCACCGGCAGGCGAAACCTCGAGGACGAGCTGCGACACGGCAAAGCCGGCATCGACCAGCGCATGCTCGACGACCTCATCAAAACGTTCTGACGAGGCGGAGTTCCAAACCACCATCGCGCGCTTAGGCTTGCCCACGGCCGAGGCAAACATGCGCGAAAGCTCATCGAACGCACCCAATCCGACACGGACATCGACGCTGCGGTTTTGGAAATTGATCAGTTGACGGCGAATCATAGCAGTCCACGCTCCAAAAGCATCTCGGCACAAAGGTAGGAAACGTCCTCGAAGGACTTGTTGCGAATATCAAGGGTAAGGTCGGCGGCCTGTCGATACAGCGGACGGCGATGCTCAAACAGGCGCGCGGCATGCTCGGGAGAGCGGAAATCGGGGCGCGTATCGGACCGCCGAATCTGGCGAATCGAATCCTCGAAGTCGCCCTCGAGGTACACGCACGTACCCATTTCGTGCATCAGCTCAATATTCACCGGCGTTTCGACGATACCGCCCCCGCACGAAACCAACAGGCTGCGCTCGCTTTGGAGCGAACGGAGCGCCGAGGTCTCGAGCTCACGAAAACGATCCTCGCCCTCGGTCTCAAAAATCTCGGTTACCGACTTGCCGCAACGGCGCACGACCAGGCGGTCGGTATCGACAAAACGCCGCTTAAACATAGTGCCGACGTTGCGCGCGAGCGTCGATTTGCCCGCGCCCAAAAAGCCGATAAAGAAGATATGGTCGCAGCCGTGTTTGGTGTGCTGGGACATAGCGAGACCTAATCCTCGCAGGGAAGGTCGCGCAGGGCCCGGCGCTCAAAGATACGGAAGATCTGCGTATACCACAGGTCCTGCGTCGCCTGCGGCTTTACCAAGATGGTATCGACGCCGGCGAAGTTGCCGCTCCACACGTCCGTGTAGAGCTGATCACCGATCAGCACCGCCTCGTCGGCCGTGGCGCCGAGGCGCTTAAGACCCGCCTTAAGGGCAAACGGCGCCGGCTTCATGGCGTGGCTGATGGCCTCGAGTCCCAGCTCGCGTGCAGAGCTCATGACCTGGTCGCGATGCCAGTTGTTGGACACCATGCACAGCTTAAAGCCTTTGGCGCGGGCGGCGTCGAGCCAAGCGGAAACTGCAGCGGGAACCTGCTCGGTGTCGCGCGGCACCAAGGTGTTATCGCGATCGAGCAGAATGGCGCGTTTGCCGTCGGCCCACAGGGTATTAAGGTCGATGCGATCGACCGAGGCAACGTATCGTTTGGGGCTAAAAATCCTCATGCTAATTCCAAGACTGTTGGTGCTCTTCGTAGGTTTGCGAGAAGTACTCCTCGTCCTGCGTAATGTAGAAATACAGGTCATCGGAGTCGGTCGGCTCAAGCGTGGCCTTGAGTGCCTCGAGCGACGGAGAGCAGATGGGCGTGGGTGGCAGACCCTCATGCTTATAGGTGTTATACGGACTATCGCTCTGCAGGTCGTCGGCGGTAACCTCGCCACCGGTGACATACATCATGGTAGCGTCGCTGTTGAGATAGCGCAGGCCGTCGAGCTTGCCGGCAAGGCGGTTGTAGAAGACCGAGGCCACGTGCGCACGTTGATCGGCGTTGAGGCCCTCGCGCTCAACGATAGAGGCCAAGTTGACGATGTCGTAGTCGGACATCTCCACACCATAGCGCTCCTTGATCTTGGCTTCGCAGCTCGCAAAGTCAAGCGACTTGTACTCGGTCTTAAACTGATCGAGCATAGCGCGAATCACGTCATCGGCCGTCGGCGAATCACCCAACGAATAGGTCTTGGGGAACAAGAAACCCTCGAGCGAGTCGTTAGCGGCGCCCTTAAGGAAGCTATAGTCGTCAGCGTAGTTGGAGGCCTTGGCCTGGTTGAGGAAGTCTTCCTTAGAGATGCTGTCGTAGACCTGGGCCACACGGTCGGCGACTTGATCGACCGTCAGGCCCTCAGGGATAGTCAGCGCATTGGATCCCGCGTTGGGGCCTTCCATGAGCTGCTGAACAACCTTGGTCGCATCCATGAGTGTGGTGAACGAATAATCACCTGGCTTGAGCGACATATCGGCGTTGAGCTTTTTCACCGCCGCATAGTAATCCTTGGGATTTTCTACGATATGGTTCTCGGAGAGAATCGAGGCGATCGTATCGCCCGAAGCACCATCGGGAATGGTCACCGTAACCTGCTGACCAGCCGTGACCTTCGTATCCTCACCGGCAAAGAAGCCCTTGACGGCCGGCACGACAAAGAAAGCGATCGCAGCAAGCGCGAGCACCGCCACCACAACGCCGATGATCATGGGAACCGGAGAACTCTTCTTTTGAGCACCGCGACGAGCATGCGTGTTGTAGCTCGAGCGGGTCGCCGGAGCAACGCCATGCGAACCGCGAGCGTGATGCGAATGCGATTGAGGGGCCTGAGTTCGCTGGGTAAGTGCCTGCTGCTTAAAGCGGGCACCGCCTGCAGGCTGGGCCGTACGAGCAGTGGGCTGCTGAGCCGCGTGAGAAGCCGAATGCTGAACCGAACGAGCAGAAGGCTGCTGACCCGTCCGTTGAACAGGTTGGGCCGAATGAGAGAAGGACTGCGCCGGGCGCGCGGCAGGCTGAGCTGCACGCTGCGTCGGCTGTGCCGGACGCTGGCCAGGCTGGGCAGGGCGCGACGCCGGCTGCTGTGTACGATTCTGCTGGCGCGGATCGGAAGCGCTAGGCATGCGAAACCACCTCGTTTTTACGATCGAGCCACGTCTGCAAAAACAGGCTGGCGGCAATCATGTCGATCTTGCCCCTCATCTGCTTTTCGTTGAGGCCCTGCTCGCGCAGGATACGCTTGGCCTCTTGCGAAGACAGACGCTCGTCCTCAAACTCCAGCGGAAGATCGAGCTTGTCGGCAATCTTTTGCGCCACGGCGGCAACGCGCTCGGCCTGGGGGCCGGGCTCACCGGCCATGGTCAGAGGACGTCCGCTTACCAGGATGTCGGGCTCATAGTCCTCAACCAGGTAGCGGAACGTCTTGGCCATACCGGTGACCTCGGCAGCCGGAAGCACCTTGACAGGCATCGCCATCTTGCCATCACGGCTCGAGACGGCAATGCCAATCCTGGTCTCCCCTATGTCCAGCGCGAGCGCGACCACAGCGACTTCTTAGATTCTTAGGCGCCGAGCGCGGTCTTAGCGGCCGCGAGGGCATCGGCGATGCCGGCAGCATTCTTGCCACCGGCCTGGGCCATGTTGGGACGGCCACCACCGCGACCGTCGACCAGACCCGCGATCTGCTTGATCACGTTACCGGCGTGGAACCCGGCCTTGACGGCGTCATCGGAGCCGGCAGCGAGCAGGGCCGGAGTGCCCTTCTCAGTCACGCTGGCGATGACACAAGCGACAGGGCCGGCGACCTTCTGGTGCACGGTATCCCACACGTTGCGCAGGTCGGCAGCCTCAAGGCCCTGGAGCTCAGCAACGACGAGCTTGTAGCCGCCGAGCTCGACGGCACCCTCGATGGCGCTGGAAATGGCGTCGGAGGAGCCACCGGTCAGAGCCTTTTTGAGCTTGTTGGACGTCTCGCGCAACTCGGCCTGCAGGTTCTCCACGCGGGCGGGAACCTCGTCGACGCGGCACTTGAGCGCAGCGGCGGCGGCGTCAACGAGCGCCAGGCGGTCGGCCATGTAGTCGAGGGCACCCTTAGAGGTCACGGCCTCGATACGGCGGACATTGGAGCCCGTGGAGGACTCGGAAATAATCTTGAACAGGCCGATCTCGGCGGTGTTGGCAGCGTGCGTGCCACCGCAGAGCTCGCGAGAGAACGGCTGGTCCTCGGCGCCCACGGAGACGACGCGGACGACATCGCCGTACTTCTCGCCAAACAGAGCGACAGCGCCAGCAGCCTTAGCATCGTCGATGCCCATGACACGGGTCACGACCGGCTTGGAAGCGAAGATCTGCTGGTTGACCAGGTCCTCGACAGCCTTGAGCTGCTCGGGGGACAGGGCCTCGAAGTGCGTAAAGTCCTGTCTCTTATACACATCTGACGCTGCCGACGATCGCATAAGTGTAG
>URWS01000184.1 GCA_900551605.1 uncultured Collinsella sp.
TCCGTACATGTGCGGATGAATGTGGGAGGTGTTCGGATGAAGTCGATAATCAAGGGTGGCAAAGCGTTTTAAAAAATGCCAACTTTTCTGTTTGCACTTTGCGATTCCTCGTGTATACTGACTTTCGCATTTAACGGAGAGTTGTCCGAGTGGCCGAAGGAGCACGATTGGAAATCGTGTAGGCGTCAAAAGCGTCTCCAGGGTTCAAATCCCTGACTCTCCGCCAGTTAATTCCAAAGCAGGCCTTCGAGCCTGCTTTGTTTTTACCCCACGCGGAGGGGTGGCAGAGTGGTTGAATGCGGCGGTCTCGAAAACCGTTTGGCCTGTATAAGGTCACGAGGGTTCGAATCCCTCCTCCTCCGCCATTAGATGGTATGAGCCCCAGCAATGGGGCTTTTTTCTTTTTGGGCACATTTCAATTACGCGAAGGAGGAGGGATTCGAACCCGCCAGGGCGCAAAGCGTAAAGAAAACGCGCCAGTGGCGCGTTTTTAGCGCAGCGCGGTCAGCGTAAGCCGACCGGATAAATTTTGAGCAAAGCTCAAAATTTGGACATCCCTCCTATTCAACCACGCCCCCATCGCGTTCAGCATCAACCCAGATCCCCAAACATGTACGTCACCCTCCAAAACCGACATTTTTTGACATCTTTGGAGGCTGATGTACACGTTTGGTACCTACGCCCCCACCCAGTCCCAACCGTTTACCGAGCAATAGGGTCGCCACGCCCACCAACCATGTACTATGTACGGGCATTGTCTAAACCCACAACCCAAAGGACCCCATCTTGCCCGTCGTCGCCGCTATGACCATTACCTCACATGCATCGGATGCCATGGTCGCTATTCCGTTTTGGCTCGAGATGTTCGCTGTTGTCGCGGCATCGATCTCGGGTGTACTGGTTGCGCGCGAGCACAAGCTCGACCTGGTGGGTGCAGTTGCGCTCGCGGTGGTTTGCGGCCTGGGCGGCGGTCTTTTGCGCGATATGACGCTGCAGGTGGGCAACGTCTACATCCTCAACCAGCCGATGGCGCTCCCGCTTTCCATTGCCACGGCGGCCATCATCTATATTTTCCCGGCAATCGTCGACAAGCCCGAAAAACTCATTCCCCTGCTCGATATCATCTCGGTCGGCATCTACGCCGCCACTGGAGCAGACAAGGCGCTGGTCTACGGCTTTGCGCCGGCGGTGTGCATCATGATGGGCTTTTTCACCGCGGTGGGCGGCGGCATGTTGCGCGACGGCTTTATGGGCGTGGTTCCGGGCATTTTCCAACGTACTAACTTTTATGCCATCGCCGCCATCGCCGGATCGACAAGCTATGTGTGTCTCGTTATGAGCGGCATCATGAGCAATGTCGCCGCGCTGGTCGTATGCGTTTTCGTGACCATGGGTCTGCGCTGGCTCTCGCTGCGCTTTGACATCAAAAGCCCCACCGAAGAAGATATCGCGCGCTTCTTGCACCGTAAAAAGTAGACAGCACGGCACGACCCTTCGAAATGCAACCGAGAGGTTCTTTTAGAGCGCCCGCACGTTGGGTACCCTGTTAGGTATATGCCGAACACCTAACAAAAGGATCAACCATGGCTTTCAATCAAACCGCGGCGGCGCCGTCACACAAGATGCGTCGCTGCCTGCTTATGGCATTCGCGCTCATCGCGCTGGCGATCACCGTGCTTCCCACGGCGTCGTTCGCCGGCACGGACACCGCAGGAAACGTACTTGCGACCGACAATGACGCCAATCCGTCCGGCGTCGAAGGTGACCTGTACTGGGCAGGTCAGGCCCTCAACTTGGATGATGTGTCCATCGACCGCGATATCATCGCCGCGGGCGATACCCTCTCGATCCGTGACTGCACAGTGGGCGGCGCCGTCCGTCTGGCGGCACGCACCATCGACATTGCCAAGACCACGGTTGATGGCAGCGTGACCGTCGCTGGCCAGCATGTCGTGCTCAATTCCGACAGCACCGCCAACTGTTTCTACGCGATAGGCGAGACGGTTGCCCTGCGAGGCTCCACCAAGTCGGCAGCGCTCGCGGGCGATACGGTGACCATCGATGGCACCGTCGATGGCGATGTCGAGGTTTGGGCCGACAAGCTCATCCTGGGCAAGAACGCCCGCATCACCGGCACCGTGAACGCTCACGTCTCCGAGGACCCCGAGCGTGCCGCGGGAACCGAGGTCGGTGCGCTCAAGATCGACCGTACCGAGAACGAAGATACTTCCACCGTTAACGATGTCATCGGCGGTATCGTCGCCGCGGCGCTTTCCACCTGCTTTGTCGCCCTGCTACTCGAGCTCGTCTTCCCGCGTGCGACCGCCAGCGCCGCCGGCATGCTCCGCCAGCACCCCACACCCCTGTGGGTGAGCGGTCTTCTGGGTACGGTTGCTATCGCCCCCGCCGTCCTACTGCTGATTATCTCTATCGCTGGTCTGTCGCTTGCCGGAACCCTCTTGTGCGGCGTTATCGGCATCGCATTGGTGTCGAGTGCCTTTGCGGGGTGCGCGATCGTCCGCATGGTCGGACACAGCCAAAACCGCTACGCCATGGCAGCCGTGGGTGGCATCGCCGCGGGCGCGCTTACGGCAATCCCCCTCGTAGGTGACTTCATCAGCGGTGTAGCCTTTGTCTTTATGCTCGGCTACATCATCCAGATCATCTGGCGCAATGCCCACCTCAAGCCGCAGCAGCCGGCTAACACGCCGGGACTCCCCACCGCTTAGCAGCTATCCGCCACAAAGATGCCAAGCACCTTTGTGGCGGCGCAAACGAACCTGCCCCCTGCACCAAAAAGGGCGCCGACCATCGCGGTCGACGCCCTTTCTTGTTAGTCGCTATAAAGCCCAGTGCTTATTTGTTGACCTGACCGGCGCGGACGGCGGCCTTCTTGCGGTCGGTGGCGTTGAGCAGACGCTTGCGCAGGCGAATGTTCTTGGGAGTGATCTCGACTAGCTCGTCGTCGGCGATGTACTCCAGCGCCTCCTCCAGCGAGAAGGTGCGCGGCGGCACCAGCTGGACGGAGATATCGGAGGTAGAGGAACGCTGGTTGCCCAGGTTCTTGGTACGGGCGATGTTGACGACCATGTCGCCAGCCTTGCTGCGCTCGCCCACGATCATGCCCTCGTAGCACTCGGTGCCCGGCTCAACAAACAGCTGGCCGCGCTCCTGCAGCGTACCCAGAGCGTAGGCAACGGCCTTCTCGGTGGTCATGGAGATCATGGCGCCGTTCTGACGGTTGCCGATCTCGCCGGCGTAGGGGCCGTACTCCAGGAAGGTGTGGTAGAACACGCCCTCGCCGTGGGTGACGTTCATGATGCGGTTCTTAAGACCCATGATGCCGCGGGTCGGGATCTTAAACTCGAGGTGCGTCACGATGCCCGAGGTGTCCATGCTCGTCATGATGCCGCCGGAGGTACCGAAGACCTCAACGACCTTGCCCGAGTACTCGTCCGGGCACTCGACGACGGCCTGCTCGACAGGCTCCATCTTGTTGCCGTTCTCGTCCTTCTTAAACAGAACGCGGGGACGGCCGACCTGGAACTCAAAGCCCTCGCGGCGCATGGACTCCATCAGGACGGACAGGTGCAGAATGCCGCGACCCGAGACCTCGACGCCGCTCTTGTCCTCGAGCTCCTCGATCTTCATGGTCACGTTGTTCTCGGCCTCGTTGAACAGGCGCTCCTTGAGCTGACGGGCGCCCACGATGTCGCCGTCGCGGCCGACGAGCGGGGAGGTCGATGCCTCAAAGACGATGGACAGGGTCGGCGGGTCGATCTCGATGGGCTCGAGCTCGACGGGGTTCTCGGGATCGGTGTAGACATCGCCGATATCGGTACGGTCGATGCCCACGACGGCGGCGATGTCGCCGGCGCCGACTTCCTGGCACTCGGTGCGGCCCAGGTAGTCGAAGGTAAAGAGCTGCTTGACGGTAGAGGTGGCGCTGGAGCCGTCGTTCTTGACAACCAGGATCTGGTCGCCCTGGTGGATGGTACCGGAGTACACGCGACCGATGCCGATACGGCCAACGAAGTTGGAGTGGTCGATGGTCACACACTGCATGGCCAGAGGGGCGTTCTCGTCAACCTCGGGCGCGGGCATGTCGTCGATGATCATATCGAGCAGTGGATACATGTCCATGTTGCCGTCGTTGGGATCAAGACGGGCAAAGCCATTCAT
>URWS01000185.1 GCA_900551605.1 uncultured Collinsella sp.
CCCGTGGCGGAGTTTGGCCTGCGCCGAGCCCAGGGTCCCGATGGCGGCCTGGCCGTTGCACGCGCGAGCTACGTTGCCGGCTGTTCCTCTACGTCTAATGTGCTCGCCGGCCGCCGCTACGGTATTCCCGTCTTTGGCACGCATGCGCACAGCTGGGTGATGAGCTTCGATTCCGAGCTCGAGGCCTTCCGTGCCTTTGCCAAATCGAGCCCCAAGAACTGCACGCTGCTCATCGACACCTATGACGTGCGCGAGGGCTGCGAACATGCCATTACGGTTGCCAAGGAGATGGAGGCGGTGGGCGAGCGCCTGTCGGCCATTCGCATCGACTCCGGCGACCTCGCCAAGCTCTCCAAGTATGTTCGCGGCCGTTTTGATGCCGAGGGCCTGCCCTATGTGGGGATCTCGGTTTCCAACGATCTGGATGAGTACACGATTCAGTCGCTGCTCGACCAGGGCGCGCCCATCGACAGCTTTGGCGTGGGTACCAAGCTCGCGACCTGCTATGACCAGCCGGCGCTGGGCGGCGTGTACAAGCTTTCCGCCCGCCGTGCGAGCGAGGCAGATCCATGGACGCCGGTGGTCAAGCTCTCCGAGCAGCCCTACAAGCGCACGATCCCGGGTGTGCAACGCGTGCGCCGTTATTACGACGGCTTTGGCGGCCCGGTCTGCGACATGATCTACGACGAGGACCATCTGGCGGGGGAGGGCGCCGCGCGCGGCAATACCCTCGTGGCCGTGAATGATGCCGCCCTGGTGACTGACGTGTCCGAACTTGAGTATCGCGAGCTGCTGGTGCCGATCGTGCGCGATGGCAGTGCGGTGGCTCCGCGTGAGAGCATCCAGGACGCGCGCGAGCGCTGTGCTTGGGCGCTCGATCATCTGGACGCAGCTTTCAAGCGCTTCCTGTACCCGCAGACCTATGTGGTGGGCATGGAGCAGGGCCTGGCTCAGGTGCGCGACGAGCTCGTGCGCAAGAACATGGCCGCGGCTTCTGCCTTTCCCTGGGCTCACTAATTCCTTGGGCGGTAGGGGCGAGTCACGCTTCCTTGGCCGCCGGCTCGGCCGTTCGCTGAACAGTTGATTGGTTTGACGTATGACGACTTCTTATAAAACGATGGTGGTAAAGATCGGTTCGTCCACGGTTGTGGGCGCCGATGGCAAGGTCAACCGCTCCTTTATCGGCGGGCTTGCCGATCAGGCCGCAGCCCTGCGCAAGCTCGGCTGGCGTCTGGTCGTGGTGAGCTCGGGTGCTATCGCCTGCGGCTATCCCGTGCTGGGCTTCGACCGCAAGCCGGTCGACGACCTGCCGAGCTTGCAGGCTTGCGCCTCGGCTGGTCAGTGCATCATCTCGTCGGCCTACGACGAGGAGTTCCATGCGCGCGACCTGCTCACCTCGCTCGTGCTGCTCACGCGCCACGATACGGCCCGCCGCACGTCCTACCTGCACGCGCGCGACGCCCTGCTGCGCCTGGTGGAGCTGGGCGTGGTGCCGGTTGTCAACGAGAACGATACCGTTACCGTCGATGAGATCAAGTTTGGTGACAACGACACGCTGGCGGCGCTTGTGAGCTGCCTGGTTTCTGCCGATCTGTGCGTGACGCTCTCGGACATCGATGGCCTCTATACCGCCAATCCGCATGAGGACCCCACGGCCGAGTTCGTCCCGGTCGTGCATAAGATCGATGCCAAGATTATCGCCTCGGCTGGCGATTCTTCCACATCGGTGGGCACGGGCGGCATGATTACCAAGATCCGCGCGAGCCGCATTCTCATGACCGCGGGCATTCAGAGCGTGATTTGCTCGGGCGAGGAGCCCGATGCGCTCGTGCGCCTCGCCCGCGGCGAGAGCGTGGGCACGCTGTTCGATCCGCCGGCGGAGCGTCTGGACATCGCACCCCGCAAGCTGTGGATCGCACTGGGCGACAAGGCGCATGGCTCGGTAACGGTTGACGACGGTGCCGCGAAGGCGCTGGTCAGCCGTGGCTCTTCCTTGCTTGCGGTGGGTATTCGCAAGGTCGATGGCCAGTTTGCCGAGGGCGATGTGCTCGATGTGTGCGATCCGAGCGGTATGGTCGTCGCCCGCGGTATCGCCGAGGCCGATTCGGACGTGCTGGAGCTTGCTGCCGGTCGCCGCCAGGACCAGATCGCCGGCAACCGCCTGCTCGCTAACCTGGCCGAGAAGCCTGCGATCCATCGAGACAACTTGATTATATTTGCATAAAGAAAGACAGCGCTGCGAATCGTTTCCCGCAGCGCTGTCTTTCTCGTGCCGGCACCTGGGGACGTTCTTTTTGTGCCGGCAGGTGGGGACACTCCTTTGCTAGAAGATCTGGCGCAGGTCTCCTCGGTTGAGGGCTTCGTTGAAGAGGTGCTTGAACACCACGCTGCCGTGCAGGCCATCGTGCTCGAACTCGTTAGTCACCCAGGCATGCGAGTTGCCCACGCGGCTGAGCGTATCGAGCTGCAGGCTCGAATCTACGTACATGTCGTCGAAATACACCGCGGCCTGGAGCGGCACCTCGTTGCACGCCAGTCGCTGCGGGTCGTAGATCTTGTCCCAGCTGGTGTCTTCCATCAGCAGGTCCATGGCGGGCTTGAAGGGCTTGAGCTCGGGCATCTGCTCGAACATCCACGGGAACATGGCCTCGCCGGTAAACATGAGCGGGCGCGCGAGGGTGTCGAACTCGGCGCGGTGAGTCTTCTCTTCAGCCGCGGCCCAGCCAATGGGCATAGTGTCACCGTCGGCGTATATGAACTCCTGCAGCGTCCAATACAGCGGATTCGTGCGCGTGTTGGTGCGCTCGAAGGCGCGCATCAAAAAGCTGTCAGATACCGAGGCGTCGCAGGTCAGCGCGCCGTCGCCATCAACAAAAGCGTGATCGATAATCCAATGCATGCGTTCAAAGCTCGGCTTCATGCCAAAGTCGGATCCCAAGCACTGGAAGCGTTCGACGGTGAGCGGGTCGCCGTTCGGCATCAGCGGGAAGCCGTGGGCGGCCATGCCGGCGATCACGCCAAGTCGATGCTCCACATCGGTACCAGCCATCGGATTCAGTACCGAATCGGTGAGTTTGCCAATGAATTCGGCGACTTCCGCAGTAGTCGGCAGCTTGTCGGCGATGGCGGCCACGCGCTCCTTGTCCTGTGGGTAGCGCTCGTAGAACTGAGTCGTCTTGCGCACCATGCGCGGGAAGGTATGCTCGTACACTTCAGCGGCGTCGGCCGGCACGTGCGGGATGCCGCCGGTGGTGAAGCTGGCGATTACGCCGGCCGGGAACAGGGACAGTGTGGTCAGGGTCAGGAAGCCGCCGTAGCTTTGGCCCATCGTCACCCACTTGCGGCCACCGAATTCGGTCAGGCGCAGATGTTCGAAGTCACGCACGATGGAATCGGCAAGGAACTTCTTCAGATAGTCGGCTTGGGCTCGTGCGCCGGCCGCGGCATCATCGTCGTGCGCGGCGGCGATGCGGGCCATGGCGTGCGTGTCCACACGCGAGGAGCGGCCGGTGCCGCGCTGATCGGGCAGAATCACGCGGAAATGCTTGGTTGCCTCCTCAATCCAGCCATCAGAAGTCGGGCTGTTGAGGCGAGGGCCGGCACCGCCGGGACCGCCTTGCAGGAAGATCAGCAGGGGCAGGTCGTCATGCACGTGTTCGGGCGTGGTGACCACGCGATAGAACAGTTTGATGGTTTCCCCGTCGAACGCCCGCCCGGGCTCGTGGCCGGTCCAGTCGAGCGGAACATCGATGGAATGGTCCTCTATGGCCAGTCCGGGCACATAGTATTTGCTCAGCATTGTCATGGTTCAAGACTCTAGTCCATAAATCCTCCTGAAGAGTGATACCGGTTCGTCGCCGGACACGCTAGCATTGTGCGTTATGGAGATGATGGCGCGCGTGAGGGCATGGTGCGCACGGGAGTCGACCCGCACACTGCTATGGGACACGTTGCTCGCCGCGGTGCTGATCGCCGGTTGTGTGCCGTTCAACGGCGTCACCAGCCCTGATTCGACGGGCGGCATATTGTTTCCCGCAACTCAGGCGTCGATGACGCTGTGGTCGCTGCCGGTCTTCGTGCCGCTGATGCTGCGCAGGTATCGCCCGGAGCCGGCGGCCTGGCTGTTCGTGGCGCTGACCATCACGCATCTTGTGTTCGGCCCGGCGATCACGTATTTC
>URWS01000186.1 GCA_900551605.1 uncultured Collinsella sp.
TACGAGATTCGCCTTAGTCTCGTGGGCTCGGAGATGTGTATAAGAGACAGGGCCCCCGCAGCCACAAACCCGTCCTCGCCCAGCTCAACGCCACCGTCCCAAGTAGCGGCGCCGCCCACGGTAAGCGGATCGCCGCCGGCGCGCATCACGGCCTCTTTCTGGTCCAGGATGCCACACGCCTCCACGATGGCATCGATCACCGTCTCGGGGCGAATGGCGCACCCGGGCGCGTACACGTCCACGGGAATCGCGCGGTCCACGCCGCCGATCACGTTGTAGGCATCACGGAACACGCCGCCCGAACACGCGCAGATGCCGCACGCCACCACGCACTTGGGCTCGAGCATCTGGTTGTAGATCTGGCGCACGACAGGCAGGTTCTGGGCATTGACCGACCCCGTCACCAAAAAGATATCCGCATGCTTGGGGTTGCCGGTGTTGACCACGCCAAAGCGCTCCGCATCGAACAGCGGCGTGAGCGAGGCCAGCACCTCGATATCGCATCCGTTGCAGCTCGAACCGTCGTAATGAATAACCCACGGCGAGCGCGACATTTTATGATCCATGGATGCCGCCTCCTAAATAAATACGTCGACGAGGATGGGCATAAGGTTGAGCAGGCCAAACACCAGCGCCACGCCCCATCCGAGCCTAAAGCAGCTGCGCCAGGTGCTGCGTGCGAAGGTGTTGTCGATCAGGACCTCGACAAAATACGTCGCGGCCATCACGACCAGGGCTACAACCCAGCTCACGGGGTTGTCCCAAACAAAGAACATGCCCACCCACATCAAAAACAGCACGGTCTCGCACCAGTGCATAAGGGTCATCTTGGCCAGCGTGCCGCCGCTCATCTCGGTGGCGACGCCCTGGACGATCTCCTGATGCGCGTGATGCGAGTACGAAAGGTCAAACGGCGACTTGCGCAGCTTGATGGTAAGCACCGCGAGCAGCGCCAGGAAAATGGGCGCGCTGTACACGATGATGGGGGCCGACTGCCCCGTCACGGCGATGGAATCGAAGCTGTCGGTGGCAAGGTACAGGCCCACGCTCATCAACAGAACGGCGGGCTCGTAACTCATAACCTGCAGCAGCTCGCGATCGGCGCCAACCTGGGCAAACGGGCTTTGCGTCGAGGCGGACGCCAACACCACAAAGATCGCGGCGAGCGTCACCATAAAAGCGCACAGCAGCGTGTTGGAGCCCGACACAAAGATGCCGCCGCCCACGACGGTAAAGATGAGCGCGCACGCCATATAGGTGTCGTCCATGGTGTTTACGCTGGCGGGGGCCTTGCGCAGCAGCTTGGCAACGTCGTAGAAGGGCTGCAGCAGGCGCGGGCCCACGCGGCCCTGCATGCGGGCCGAAAGCTTACGGTCAAGACCGTCGATCAAGCCGCCCACAAGCGGCGCCACCAAGGCAAACGCCACGGTGCCAATAAAAATGCCCACGACGCCCGAACCCTCGAAATACTTGCCGCGCAGCACCGAGGGCGCGCTCATGGCAAGCCGCTCGGGCCCAATCCACGCGCAACACAGCAGCGCAAACAAGATAATGCTGCAGCACACGACGCTACCCGCGGGACCAATACGCTTCTCGCCAAGGGCGTCCTCCGAGTACCAATTGCGCTTTTCGGCCTTCACCTCGTGTCCCATCGAGCCGCGGAAATGGCGATATTTGTCGGTTCCCACACCCGAAAGGTACACGTTGACGTGCGGCTTGTTGCTCACGCGGAATGAAGTCAGCAGCACCACGGCGATAAAAGCCACGATAACCACCATCAGATACATGGCGTCCTTGCCAATAACGTACGGCACGCGGCCAAACACCATGGCGAGATAGGGCGATACCAGACCGCTCGAGATAACCGGAAACGCCACGCAGCACAGAATCAGCAGCGCGGCGATGGTGTTGAGCGCCATCCATTCGGTCTTATGAACATTGACTTCAACGTTTTGAGCCGTGGGGTCGACGCCCGAAAGCTTGGCAAGCCACTTGCCCCAGAAGAAGAACGTCGCGGCCGAGCCAAAGGCCAGCACCATGATCATGAGCACGTTGCCGGTCTGGGCAAACGCCACCAGGGCGCCCCACTTGGACACGAGCATGCCAAACGGCGCCACAAACATGCCCATGATGCCCAGCATCATCAGGCGCGTCAGGTGCGGCATGCGGCTGAACATACCGTCCATGTCCTCGATATCGCGGCTGCCGATATGATGCTCGGCCGTGCCCACGCACAGGAACAGCAGCGACTTTGCCACCGTGTGGAACAGGATCAGGAAGATGGCCGCCCATACGGCCTCGGGCGCGCCGACACCCAGGCAGGCACTGATGAGGCCCAAGTTGGAAATGGTGGAGTACGCGAGCACGCGTTTGGCGTTGCTCTGCGAGATGGCCATGAGGGCAGCGAGCAAAAACGTGATGGCACCCACACTCGTGACCATAAAGCCGGTCACGGGATAGATGGCATAGAGCGGGCTCAGCTTGACCATCAGGAACACGCCGGCTTTGACCATGGTTGACGAGTGCAGCAGGGCGCTCGTGGGCGTGGGGGCAACCATGGCCCCGAGCAGCCACGTGTGGAACGGCATCTGTGCGGCCTTGGTGAGTGCGGCGAGCGACAGCAGAATGACCGGCATCACCAGCAGCGCGGATTGCGCGGTTCCGGAGCCGGAAAGCTCGATCATACCCGAGATGGTCAGCGGCATGCCGTTAACGTGCAGGAACATAAGGCCCGCCAAAAACGCGATGCCGCCCAGCATGTTAAGGATGATCTGGGTGAAGGCGTTCTTGATGGCCTCGGGCGTGCGCGTGTAGCCAATCATAAGGAACGAGCACACGGTGGTGATTTCCCAGCCGCAGAACAGCCACTCAAGGTTGTCGCTCGTCACGATGACGAACATGGCCGAGAGGAACAGGAACATAAGCGCCAGGAACTGCGGGCGACGGTCGGGTGCGGTCTGCCCGCGCAGCGCGGCCTCGTGCTCATCGTGCGCTTGGAAGTCCTTCATGTAGCCCAGGGCGTAGATACAGATAAGGCTGCCGACAATGCCGACGGCGAGGACCATGATCACGCTCATGTAATCCAGGTAGAGCGGCGTCGCCGTGACGGCTTCGGCCGCGGGCAGCGTCATGGTCGCAAAGGCAACGGAGCCCACCAGCTGCACCACGCCGAGCACCGTGGTGAGCGCGTTCCTATATTTGTACGCGTTGTACAGGATGACGGCGCACAGGATGACATCGATAGCGGAGCTGATGATCGAGAGCACATGCGAGGTGCCGGGGGCAACCTCAAAGCTCTGCGGACCCGTGCCAAAAAACATGACGGCGACTACAACTGTCACCGCCATAATAATGCCGGAGCCTATGAGCCCCACCGCATCGCGGGCGCGGTCACCGCGCGCGAGCAGCATGCCCAGCGCCGGTACCAGCGGAAACAGGGTAAGGAAATACAGTAGCGTCATACCATCACTCCCCCATGCAAAAACGCTGCAATTGTTTAACGTTATAGCTCAATTGAGGAGTAGCGGCGGCGGGTTTTCGGTCAACTGGGGAGTTTTAGGCGTACGGGGTAAGGGTGCGTCCGCATTGGAGCAGTGGGGCGACGCTCCCCTATCGCAGCGACAGGCGCGCGGGCCACTGCGCGCGGTTTATTGGCCACTTTGGAGGATGTCCCGACAGGCTCGCGCCGGTCCAAAAAGTTGGCGCGGCAAGAAAAATGCGCCCCTATGGGCGCACCATCCCGTTTGCTATTCCGCCTTTTTAACGCGCGGCTTGCGACCGCGCGGCTTATCGACCAGTGCGGCCTCACCGCTCTCGCGGTACTGACGGCACCAAGCCTTGACCGAAGACTCGCTGGGAATCTTGTGCTTGATCATGGCCTCGCGAACCGTCAAGCCGTTTTCCAGACGGTCCTTAACCACAGCGAGCTTTACGTCGTACGAATAGGTGTGATGATGCGAACCGGCATTGAGAACGGCGTCGGCACCGCCCACGGCATACGCGCGGGCCCACTGACGAGCCGTGGCCTGGGGAATGCCAAGCTCCGCGGCGAGGGCGCGATGACCGACCCCCTCTTGGAGGATCTCGACGGCGCGCTGTCTAACCTCGGGCGCATGCGTGCGAGTCCTAGTTGCTTCCGACATACCTGCCAC
>URWS01000187.1 GCA_900551605.1 uncultured Collinsella sp.
CTACACTTATGCGATCGTCGGCAGCGTCAGATGTGTATAAGAGACAGGTTTGCTGGCGTGGCAGACGCGTTCGACGCCGCCATGGACGCCATGGCCGAGCGCTTCCCCGAGCGCCGCGCCTCCGCCCCGGGTGATGCCGCCGACCGCGGCCGTATCACGCCCGAGACCGAGCTCGACGTGCCCGCCACCTCCGTCTACCAGGCCGGCGCCATCAAGCTCGAGGAGGAGCTCTCTCCTGCCGAGGCCTTCGAGACTGGCATGGGCGAGGCTGCCTACGCCTACTTGGCCGAGCACGCCACCAAGCGCATCGTCATCGATGTGCCCACATACAAGCACGCCACGGTTACCGTGCGCGTGAGCGGTGTCGATGCAGCCGCGGCCATCGCCGCCATCGACGTCGTTGCCCGTCCCCAGTCGACGCTCGACCTGCAGATCGCCCTGGACTCCCCCGTTGCCGGCGAGGGCGTCGTGGGATCCGTGCTGCGCGTGTGCGCCCACGAGTACGCCACCGTCAACGTGGCCTGCACGCAGACGCTCGACGATAGCTGGATCGCGCTCGACGACACCGGCCTGTTCCTGGACGAGGGCGCGCGCGTCAACGTGCAGCACACCGTCCTGGGTGCTGGCGCCAGCGCCACCGGCCTTGCCGGCGACCTGCTGGGCGATACCGCCAAGGTCACCATCGATACTGATTACTTGGGCGCCCGCGAGCAGGTGCGCGACTTTAACTACGAGCTGCGCCACCGCGGCCGCAAGACCGAGTGCGAGATCGACGCCAACGGCGTGCTGACCGGCACGTCCAAGAAGGTCTACCGTGGCACCATCGACCTCGTGCACGGCTGCAAGGGCGCAACCGGCACCGAGCGCGAGACGGTGCTTTTGGCCAACAAGGGCGTCGACAACAAGACCGTTCCCGTCATTCTCTGCGACGAGGACGACGTCGCCGGCAACCACGGCGCCACGATCGGCCACGTCCGCGACGAGCAACTGTTCTATCTCGCCTGCCGCGGCCTTGACCAAAACGCCGCCGAGGACCTGTTCATTCGCGCCAAGCTGGAGGACGCCGCGCTTTCCGCCACCGACGAGCGCACCCGCGCAGCCGTCGTCCGCTTGGGCAACAACCTGATCGACAACTTTGAAGAGGAGCTCGCATGATCGACACCGAGCACGTTAAATGCGACACCTGTACTGCCCCCGAGCCCATGGAGCTCGACGCCAGCGACGAGGCTTCGCGCGGCTGGCCCACCGTGGACATCGAGACCAACCCCTACAAGGACCAGTTCCCGCTGTTCCAGCAGCACCCCGAGATCGCCTTCCTCGATAGCGCCGCCACCGCGCAGCGCCCCGCCTGCGTGCTCGACGCCGAGCGCGACTTCTACCAGCGTATGAACGCCAACCCCCTGCGCGGCCTGTACTCGCTGTCCGTCGAGGCCACCGATGCCATCGCGAAGGTCCGCCAGCAGATCGCCGACCTCATCGGCGCCGCCCAGGCCAACGAAGTCGTCTTCACCCGCAACACGAGCGAGTCGCTCAACCTGGTCGCCAAGAGCTTTGCACCCACGGTGCTCGAGCCCGGTGACGAGGTCGTCATCACCATCATGGAGCACCACTCCAACCTGATTCCGTGGCAGCAGGTCTGCCGCGAGACCGGCGCCAAGCTCGTCTACCTCTACCCTACCAAGACCGGCCAGCTCACCACCGAGGAGGTTCTTGCCAAGGTTGGTCCCAAGACCAAGATTCTGGCCGTGGGTCAGGTTTCTAACGTGCTGGGCGTCGAGAACCCGGTCAAGAACCTCGGCAAGCTTGTGCACAAGTACGGCGGCTATCTGGTCGTCGACGGCGCACAGTCGCTGCCGCACATGCCGGTCGATGTGGCCGACCTGGGAGCCGACTTCTTTGCCTTTAGCGCGCACAAGGCCATGGGCCCCATGGGCATCGGCGTGCTGTGGGGCAAGATGGACCTGCTGAACGCCATGCCGCCCATGCTCACCGGCGGCGAGATGATCGATTCGGTCACCGAGCAGGACGCCGTCTGGGCGCCCGTCCCCGAGAAGTTCGAGGCCGGCACGCAGGACGCCGCCGGCATCTTCGCCACGGGCGCCGCCCTTAATTACCTAGTCAACACGGTGGGTTACGAGAACATCCAGGCCCGCGAGCATGAGCTCGTCCACTACCTGATGGGCGAGCTCATGCAGCTCGACTTTGTCCAGATCATCGGTTCCATCTACTGGGACAACCACCACGGCGTTGTGAGCTTTAACGTCAAGGGAATTCACCCGCACGACGTCGCGAGCATCATGGACATGGACGGCGTCTGCATCCGCGCCGGCCACCACTGCGCGCAGCCGCTGCTCACTTGGCTGGGCGTCGAGAACCTTGCCTGCTGCCGCGCCAGCGTGGCCTTCTACAACGACAAGGCCGACATCGACAAGTTCATCGCCGGCCTGCATCACGTTTGGAGCACGTTCAATGGGTAATCTGTACACCTCCACCACGTTTATGGAGCACAACTCGCACCCCGACTATAAGTACGAGATGGATGCTCCCACGCACGAGCACGACGGTATCAACCCCAGCTGCGGAGACGAGCTCACCTTGCAGCTGCGTGTCGAGAATGGCGTGATCGAGGAGGCCTCCTTTACCGGTCATGGCTGCGCCATCAGCCAGGCCAGCGCCGACATCATGGCCGACCTCATCACCGGCGAGACCGTCGAGGAAGCTCACCGCCTGGCAGAGCTCTTCCTCGCCATGATCCGCGGCGAGCAGCTCTCCGAGGAGGATCTGGAAGACCTGGATGAGGCCGCCCAGCTCCAGGACATCTCGCACATGCCCGCCCGCGTCAAATGCGCCGAGCTCGCCTGGCGCACCCTCGACGGCATGCTCACGGGACAAAATAATCAGTAGTATTTGTCCCAAATCTTAAGATTTTTGTTGGCCGAATCGCTTGACAAGAGTGGTTCGGCCATTTTCTATTCCGAGAGCTCAGTCTGTGCTTTCACCCGCGCATAAGCGCGCACGATACGAGAGACGGTACTCTTGCTGATTCCCGTATACCGTTCAATCTCGCGCACCGTGTAGCCGACATCGTGCAGGGCGAAAATGATTCCGTCTCGCCGCGAGGGTGCTACGGTCTTGAGTTCGTTGAGCGGAACGCCCAGGCGCTTCGCCATCTTGTCGGCAAACGCACGCCGCTCCCACTCCGTCTCATCCATATCGTGAATCACCGGATCGGAACCATCGGGCATCGACAGAGAATAATCCAGAAACCCCTTGGCAGACTCAAAGAGCTCAAGCACACAAGAAGGGTCCGAAAATCCCCTCGTCGCATCGTTGTCATACGCTCGCAGATACTCGGCAAAGCTGCTCCACGGATAGCGCTCGATCAGGGCGATACCCGCCTCCTGCGGATTAGCGTGAACATAGCGAATAGCGGCCATTAGATAACGGTCGGTATCGAGCGAGCGCCGGTCAAAACGGTTCTGGAACAGATGGCCTGTGCGCCCCGTGCGTTTATTGAACCGCCGCGCGTACGTCAAAAGCAGCCGATGCATCGCCGCACTCATCCTGTCCTCGTAATCTGCAAGCACCAAATGCACGTGATTGCCCATAAGGCACCAGGCGATAACCGTCACACCCTCCTCGCGGCAGCAATCGCGCATCAGCTCCAAAAACTCCCACCGGTCGTCATCGCACTCAAAGATGAGCTGCTTGCCCGTACCGCGGGCACAGACATGGTAAAAGCCGGTAACCGTTCTCCAAACGCGCTGCATGGCGCTCCCTTCGCCGGGATCTGCTTGCCATCCAATACAGCACGATTGAAGCGTGCCATCAAAACATTCACGCAAAACAATACACTCGCGCGGCCAAAGGCAGTAAACAGGCGGCGAACGGCACCGTTGCAACAGGTCAACCCCTGCAACACTTACAAGAGCCGACCAAAAGCTTGCCCAAGACGGACCCCCCTCTACGGAAGTTCTCGACCACAGAACATAGCGTTAAACCGTTTCAATTAAAACTTCCGGACTTCTCGCTACGAAAACTGAGCCGTTCGCCGAATATTCCGTGCATTTCGCGGTATTATAGGGGCTGCATGTCATGTCCCCTGTCTCTTATACACATCTGACGCTGCCGACGATCGCATAAGTG
>URWS01000188.1 GCA_900551605.1 uncultured Collinsella sp.
CGTAGGGCGGGCGCTCGATTAGACGCTCGGCCACCAGAAAGGATTGAACTATGGGTGTGCGCACCGCAAACGTTCAGGATGGAAATATCGGAGAGACGCTGACAGGTCTGGCCGAGGTGATTCACGGTCGTCATGATGCATCGCCGCAGGAGAGCTATACCGCGCGTCTGCTGACCGATGTCGAGGACGAGCTGCTCAAGAAGCTTGCCGAGGAGGCAAGCGAGGTGATCATGGCCTGCAAGGATAACGATCACGATCACATCCGCTACGAGGCCGGCGATCTGGTCTACCACCTGCTCGTGACGCTCGAGCGCTACGGTATCACCCTCGACGAGCTAGCCGGCGAACTCAACGCCCGCCGCCACTAGTCGTTTGGGACAGTCTTTGTTGGTGTAACGGGGTCATGGAAGTTGCGGTGAAATAGGGACTGTTTAAGCGCTTCATCAAGCAAAACAATCCCTATTTCACCGCAACTTATGAAGGGATGGCTAGGCGAGGGGCGTGGATTCCCATTCGCCGGTGGCGTGGGGGATGTCGAAGGTTCGATAACCGCAGTCGTACGCGTGCGCCTGGGCCTCGCGGATGTTCCAGCAGATATCGCAGGCGCGGTGCGCGTCCGAGCCAAAGGTGATCGGCACTTCGGCATGGGCAAAGCAGCGCAAAAGACCGGTTGCGGGGTAGTAGTCGCCCAAGCCCTTGCGCGGTGCGGCCGTCGAGACCTCAACGCGGCGGCCCGTATCGTGCGCGCACTCTGCCATCTGCTGCCAAAACGGTGCGGGGTCAAAATCGGGCGCAAAGCCTTCCTTCGAAAAGCGCATGACCAGGTCGGGGTGAGCCATCACATCAAAGTTGAGCGGGCTCTCGCAGGCGCGGCACCAGTCATCGACATAGCGCTCCCACACGCCGCGTACCCCCAGGTTTTCCCAAACGTGCAGGTTGGTGTCATCGTCGATCCAGCCGCAGCGCGAATCGGGCGTATCGGGACGAGCGACGTCCTCCGTTCCCGCCGTACCCGCGGCACCGGCCATGATATCGCCTGGGTTGCCAATCCAGTGCACACTGCCCAGGCGCACGACGGCGCCCTGGGACCAGCGCTCAACCAAAGGCTCGCAGCCCTCGTACCAATCGCATTCGAAACCGTAGATAAAGGTGAGTTCTGGCGCAATCTGAGCGGCAAGATTGCGAGCGTCCTCAAAAGCCAGACGATGCGCCGGGAGGTCACCCTCAGTAACCTGCACCTCGCAGTTAGCATCCATGCTGGCGGGCAGGGTGAGATGGTCGGTCGAGACCATGACGCGGCAGCCGGCCGCAGCAGCGGCGCGAACGTTGTCCTCAAACGAGGCATGCCCGTCCGAAAACGAGGTGTGGGTATGGCAATCGACCAGCGGGCACATGGGCATAGCGGCTCCTTTGCGTCAAGCGAATCCGCTTCATTGTAATGGCGCAGCTCTCAACACGCCGGGCATGCCGGAGCTCGAAATCGATTGGAAAGGCTGCGCGGCGCGCGGTGCGGCCTCGCTTGTGCTCTCAAAACATGTACATCAGCCTCCAAAAGCTGCAAAAAATGACATGTTTGGAGGCTGACGTACACGTTTGAATGGAGCGGGCCGGCGTTGGAGCGCGCCAGCACTTGCGCCCAGCAAAAGTCGCACCTATCCCATGACGCCGCCCCTGCGCCGCCCGCGATGTGCTAGCGTTTGGATGAACAAAACGAGCCCGTGCGGAAAGGAGCCGGACCGTATGCCATGCGATAGCAAATCTCCGCTGTCTCGCGAGACCGATGCGCCCGAGACCATCGTCAAGCTGGAATGCGACATCGACGATGCGTCGCCCGAGGTGCTCGCCTACGCCGCCGACCGTCTGCGCGGGGCAGGCGCCCGCGAGGTGCACTGGCTGCCGCTCTATTGCAAAAAAGGACGCCCCGGCTGGCAGCTGCAGGTGATCTGCTCGCACGAGGATATCGAGCGCCTGCAGACGATTATCTTTTTGGAAACCACGACCAACGGCATTCGTTGCCAGGTCATGGAGCGCGTCTGCCTGCCGCGCCACTTTGAACAAGTGGCGACGCCTTGGGGCGAGGTGGCCGTAAAGGTGGCAACCCTGCCCGATGGCAGCGAGCGTGCAGCGCCCGAGTACGAGGACTGCGCCCGTCTCGCTCGCGAGCGTAATGTGCCGCTCCAGCGCGTGATGCAGGCGGCCCAGAGCGCGGCACTGCGATTTGAATAACGCGGCTGGTGGCGACATCCTGCGTCTAGCCATATCAACCCCATTCGAAAGGATCTCCCCATGAAATACCTCGTCGCCTCCGACATCCACGGCTCGGCATACTGGACCGAGCGCCTGGTCACCGCCATCGAGTCCGAGCAGCCCGACCGCATCGTTCTGCTGGGCGACCTGCTCTACCACGGTCCGCGCAACGACCTGCCGCGCGACTATGCTCCTAAGCGCGTGATTCCGCTGCTCAACGCCCTAGCCGACCGCATCATCGCGGTGCGCGGCAACTGCGACGCCGAGGTCGACCAGATGGTCCTCGACTTCCCCGTCATGACTGACTACGCCACGCTGTTTGACGAAACCGGCCGTGAGCTGTTCTTGACGCACGGCCATGTCTTTGGCGCCGGCATGCACAACAGCGTCGACCACGCGCCCGCGCTGCCCGAGGGCTCCGCGCTCGTCTACGGTCACACGCACATCAAGATCAACGAGGAGAGCGCCGCGCACCCGGGCCTGTGGCTTTTCAACCCCGGCAGCGTGAGCATTCCCAAGGACGGTACGCACAGCTACGGCATCTACGAGGGCGGCGCGTTCCGCCACGTGGTCATGGAGGGGGAGTAGCCATGGCGCAGCATATGGCTCAGCAAAATGCCGAGGGCTCGCGCGATCTGTCTACGCTGGTAGACGCGTCGACCGAGCTGCAGCATCTGGTGCAGACCATCTGGCGCCTGCGTCAGCCCGATGGCTGCCCGTGGGACCGTGAGCAGACGCACCGCAGCATCGGCAAGAACATGATCGAGGAGGCCTACGAGGCACTCGACTGCATCGAGGCGGACGACGCGGTTCACCTACGCGAGGAGCTGGGCGACGTGCTCATGCAGGTCGTGCTGCATGCGCAGATTGCTGCTGACGCCGGCGAGTTTACACTGGCCGACGTGGCGCGTGATATCGATGCCAAGCTCATCCGCCGTCATCCGCACGTGTTCGGCGATGTGGATGCCGACAGCTCCAACGAGGTACTCAAGATTTGGGACGAGGTCAAGCTTGCCGAGAAGGCCGCCAAGGACAAAGCCGTGGCGGCGGGTGAGGCCGCGCCCGAGGGTCTGCTCGATGGTGTGCCCACGCATCTGCCGGCGCTGATGCAGGCGCAGAAGGTGTCGCGCAAGGCAGCTGCCGTGGGCTTTGAGTGGGAGACGGTCCAGGACGTGTGGGACGAGGTCGCCGAGGAGCGTGCCGAGTTTGAGGCCGAGGCCCCCGGAACGCCCGAGCGCGAAATGGAGTTTGGCGACCTGCTCTTTGCCCTGGTCAACGTTGCGCGCAAAGAGGGCATTGACGCCGAGAGTGCCCTTCGTGCCAGCACGGCAAAGTTCCGCCGTCGCTGGGCCGCGATGGAGCAGATGGCGGCCGATGCTCACGTGGATCTTGCCGAGCTTTCGACCCACGGCCTCAACGACCTGTGGGATGCCGCAAAGGCGGAGGAGTAAGACTGCGGGAACGACGGGCTGACACGCCTTATCGTTCCCGCTAAATTTTTCGAAAATCAAGTGTATCCCTCGGCTAACTTAGGGCATAATGCAAAAAGTGCGACATGGCTAACTTACGGAGGCGCACCGACGGTGCACGGTCAGCCGGTCGCTTGCATCCACTACGTTTCCAAGTGAGAGGGAGACAACATGAGCGATATTTTGGACGTCTACGGTCGCGAAGTGCTCGACAGCCGCGGCAATCCCACCGTCGAGGTCGAGGTCGTGCTCGAGGACGGCAGCTTTGGCCGCGCAATGGTGCCTTCGGGTGCTTCGACCGGCGCCTTTGAGGCCTGCGAGCTGCGCGATGGCGACAAGGGCCGCTACCTGGGCAAGGGCGTTTCGCAGGCCGTCGAGCACCTGTCTCTTATACACATCTCCGAGCCCACGAGACTAAGGCGAATCTC
>URWS01000189.1 GCA_900551605.1 uncultured Collinsella sp.
GCTCGGAGATGTGTATAAGAGACAGAGCTCGGCCGTGACGGCGGCATGCACCACCGCGTCGCAGGTCTCCCCCGCCGCCTTCACTACCGGCCACTCGGCAAGCAGCTCGTTGACGGAGGGAATGGCGCGCAGGCGGGCGCGCACCTCATCGGACATGTTCTGGCTATCGCTCATGTGCGGCCTTTCAAAACCAAAGGTGAATCAATCATTCGAACGTCAAACTATCAGCCAATTCGATCGGCTGAATCAATCAGTCGTTATTATCCTCGCGCGCCGCGATCTTTTCCATGCGAACGGCGTTTTCCTGGGTGAGCGCGGCACCCGTCAACGGGTCCCAGCGCAGCGGCGTGTGGTCGAGCGGCCCGACGCCCAGGGCCTGCCGGCCACCACCCTCGGCACCAAATGCACGACCGCCGGGAGCGGCCGAGGTGAAGATGCACGCCGGATGCAGATAGGGCGTCGTCTCCACGCGCACGCGATCGCGGCCCATATCGCTCACGAGCTCGACGATCTCGCCGTCGGCGATGCCCATGTGCGCAGCAGCATCGGCATTCATCTGCACAGCATCCAGGTCCGATCCAGCCTCGGCGGCACCTTGGGCCGCAAGCCTTCGCGAGGTATGCGACTCAAAGGGACGGTTGCCGCTAATGAGGCGAAACATCCCTGGGCCAGGTTCCACCATGGGAGCGATCCAGTTGGGTACACGACCCAGGCCGGCTCGTTCCCATACGTCGCTTGCCAGCGCAATTTTGCCGCCATCCAAGGGAATCGCCGGCTCGCCCGTACGCGACGGCAACGCAACACCCGTGTCGGCCCAGCCGCGCTCCTTGAGCTCGTCCAGATTGATCCCAAAAGGCGCCACCTGGGCAGCCACCAGATCGTCAGACGTAAACTGGAAGTACTCGCCCACGCCACACGCCTGCGCCAGACCGGCAAAGATCTCCCGACCGGGACGCGTGTCGTTATGCAACACGGGTAGCACGGCGTTGCGGTAGAACACGCGCGCATCGTTGGCACCCGTCACCGTTCCCACGCCACGGTCGGCCTCCAGATACGTCACGTCCGGCAGCACGAAGTCAGAAGCGCGCGCTGTCTCGGACCAGCGAATATCAATCGTCACGAGCAAGTCGAGCTGCTGCAAGATGCCCAACCAAGCCTGCGCATTGCCATAGCCCGCACCAGGGTTACTGGCATAGACGATGAGCCCACGCAAATCGCCGGCAAGAATCGACTGACCGATGGTCGTGCACAGACCGCGCTCGGGGTCGACGAGCGGATAGCGCTCGGACCCCAACTTGGGCTCACACGGCATCGACGGCGTCGCAAAGCGTGCGGGATCGAGGTCGCCCAACACAAGCGGCGTGGATGGGTTGAGGGCACCGCCGGCGTGTCCGATGCAGCCCAGCAGCACATCGACCATACAGATAGCTCGCGCGGTCTGGGTGCTATTGGCATACGCGATACCGATGCCACCATGAAAGCCAGCGTCCACCACCGCAGCAGGCGCCGCGGCAGCCAAATCTCGCGCAGTCGCACGGATGTCGTCCGCCGGCACGTCGCACATCGACTCGGCCCACTCAGGCGTCCAAACAGCGGCCGTCTGCGCCAGCTCGTCAAAACCCGTGGTATAGCGGGTCACGAACTCGTGGTCATACAGGTCCTCGGCAATCAAGACATGGGCAATACCCAACAGCAGCGCCAAGTCGCAGCCCGGGCGCACGCGCAGCCAGCGGTCGGCAAGCGCAGCAGAGCCACTGCGCCGCGGGTCCACGACAATGATTTTCGCCCCGCGCCGGCGTGCGTCATTCAAGGCGTCGACTGCCCCCATCGAAGACGAGTCCACCAGCGAACGCCCCAGGTACATGATGCAATCGGTATGCGCCAGGTCGGAGGCGGGACTATAGCCCAAGCTGTGCTCCCAACCGGTAAGTCGGCTTACCTCGCAGGCACCGTCGGCACCGTACACGTTGGGCGAGCCTAGCGCGTGCATAAAGCGATACGCCCAGTAACGGTCGAACGAGGGCACGCCGAGTGTCAGGCCCAGCGCACGAGGCCCGCGCTCGTCAACAATCCCCAAAAGACGCTTGGCGATCTGAGCAAACGCCTCGTCCCAGGAAATCGCATCGAACCCCGAGCCATCCTGGCGACGTCGCATGGGGTGCACAATGCGATCGCGCTCGTCAAACGGCATGTCCAGGCGATGCCGTCCGCGGGCGCACAGGGCACGCGCAGCGCACGGATGCCCCGGCACCGGCAACTCTGCCACCACGCGATCGTCCTCAACGCGTGCCGCAAAGGCGCAATCGGCATAGCATCCCCCGCATGTGGTCACCAAGGCGCGACCGTCACGCTCCAAAGCAGATGCCATCTCGATTACCCCTTTCACAAGCCAAACACAGCAGGCCAAAAGCCCGGCAACGAGCCCCAGGCCAAAAAAGCCTCCCGCACGGCAACGCCCCGCGGGAGGCCCAACGTCAAACAGACGATACCTTACGCCTCGGACTTCTTGGCGTAGATAAACCAGTAGCCGAGCGCGACCAGAACCGCGCCGCCCACGATGTTGCCCAACGTGGCGGCGGACAGGTTAAACGCAATGCCCGCAGCGTTGAGCGCATCGGCGCCGGCGACCTTGGCACCATAGCCGCACGCGTGCATCACGGCACCCATGGGCAAAAAGTACATGTTGGCGACGCAGTGCTCAAAACCGCAGGCCACAAAGGCTGCGATGGGCAGCAGAATGCCAACGACCTTATCGACCACGGTCTTGCCGGCAGTACCGATCCACACGGCCAGGCACACAAAGATGTTGCACAGGATGCCGCGGAAGAAGATCGTCACCCAGTCGATCGTCACCTTGCCAGCAGCGACACTCACCATGGAATTGGCGACCGCCTCGCCGTTAAGTTTATAGATGCCGGCCATGTACACCAAAAAGACGATGAACAGGGCACCGACAAAGTTACCGACCCATACGACGACCCAAGCCTTGAGCATCTGAGCCGGGGTGATCTTTTTACTCTTGAGCGCGCAGACCATAAGAGAATTGCCGGTAAACAGCTCGGCGCCGCACACCAGCACGAGCACCAGGCCCAGGCAAAAGCACAGGCCGCCCACGACGCGCTGGGCACCCCAGCCCAGCGTGCTATCGCTCAAAAACACCGTAAAGAACAGGCCGCCGAAGGCGATGAACGCACCGGCGAACATTGCCAACAGAAAGGCCTTTGCGACCGGCAGGTTGGCCTTGGTCACGCCGGCGGCCTCGGTCTTGGCCTCGATCGCGGCGGGCCCCAGGCAATCGGGAGCGGGATACTCCACCTTGGAATCTGCCATGTCAATCACTTCTTTCCTAATCAGCAGGGACAAGCGCTCCTATCGCTCTTGCCCCAAGCGGACAAAGTGGGAAAAGTCGTTGGCGGCCACGGCGTCGTACACGGCGTCGACGGCGTCAAAGACTTCCGGGGACATGGGGTTGTAGAACTCCGTGTCGCCCGGCTGAATTCCGACGAAGACGATATCATCGCACGATTGCTCAATCTCTTCGATCAGAATCGACAAGGGAAGCGAATGCGTGGTGAACATCGACTTGCGGGCCACATCACGTTTGTCGAGCAAGCGGATGGCGCCGACGGGCAGCGCCATGTCAGCGGCATCAACCAAAACCAGACGCGGCGGACGCTCGCGCTTGACCTCGATGATGTCGTCCTCGGGCGTCTGACCGCCATCGATGGTGTACCAGCCGGCGATGGGTGCGTCTTCCATCTTTTTGGAGAGCACGGGACCGGCGGCATCGTCGGCACGCAGCACGCTTCCCGCCGTGAGCACGATACCCGCAAACGGGTAGCCGTTTACACGTCCATCCACAACGCGACCCATTACTGCAACCTTCCCGTCAGATACACGCCCGACACATCGCGCACGCGCTCAACCAGATCGCGAAACTTCATTAAGAACGCGACCTGTTGGGCATGCAGGCCAAAGTCGTCATCGAACACCGAGATGCCGGCCTTGGCAGAACCGCGAAAACCGCGCTCGTCGAGCAGCGTGTCGCAGGCCTCGAGCAGCGACGGCACCGCAGCCTTGTCGAGCTGGCACTCGCCAAAGGAGCGGATGGCCTCGAACTTGGT
>URWS01000190.1 GCA_900551605.1 uncultured Collinsella sp.
CGTGGGCTCGGAGATGTGTATAAGAGACAGGTTCCGCCGCAGTTATTGGCACCTCGACTTTATGTGGGGGCTCAACGGCATTGAGCGCCGTACCTCGCGTACGGGCTATATGTTCCACGACGAGGAGACTACCGCCGACACCGCCGTGGTTACCGGTCCCATTAGCGGCGAGAACCACCCCTTCGTCGAGCACTTCAAATTTGTCAAGGCACTTGAGGGCGAGGGCCATGTTGCACGCCAGACCATCCCGGCGCCTATCCAGACGTTCTCTGAGGTCACGCTCGACCGCTGCGACGGCCAGCAGGAGAGCCTGCGCGCTGTCTATAAGACCGATGAGGAACTTGCCGACGCCATCGCAGCCGCTTATCGCACGGTGATCGCCGACCTGTACGCAGCAGGCTGCCGCAACATCCAGTTTGATGACTGCACCTGGGGCATCTACTGCGACACCGATTTTGTCGCCAAAACCGGCATGAGCCCGGTCGACCTGCAAAAGGTAAGCGAGCTGGGCGTGGCGCTCAACAATGCCGCCATCGCGGACAAGCCCGACGATCTGGTCATCAACACGCATGTGTGCCGCGGCAACTACCACTCCACCTATGCCTTCGAGGGCGGCTACGACCCCATCGCGCCGTACCTGTTTGCAAACGAGGATGTCGATGCATTTTACCTGGAGTTCGATACGCCGCGCGCCGGCGGTTTTGAGCCGCTCAAGTACGTTGCCCCGGGCAAGAAGGTCGTGCTGGGCTTGGTAACCACCAAGGCGGCAGAGCTCGAGAACGAGGATGTTATCGTCGAGCGCATCCGTGAAGCCGCAAAGTACGTGCCGCTCGAGAACCTGTATCTGTCGCCTCAGTGCGGCTTTGCCAGCTGCGAGATTGGCAACAAGCTGACCGAGGATGAGCAATGGGCAAAGATCGCGCTGGTCAAGCGCATTGCCGAGCGCGTTTGGAAATAGCGCTAGTGTTTGCAGGTGGCGGCGCGTGCGAGGCATAGTGTATCGCGTACAATGGTTCGGATCGTATCGTTCGGGCAGGTTATCCGATATGCCCGATCGCCCTTCCATTCGAAAGGACATCCATGTCCCAGTCCTCGACGCCCGCCCTCAGCGATGCCATCTACGACGCATCGTCGCTCGGCCGCCCGCGCATGTTCCTGCTCGGCCTACAGCACCTGTTTGCCATGTTTGGCGCCACCGTGCTGGTGCCCGTGCTCACCGGCCTCTCGGTATCGGCAACGCTTTTGTTTGCCGGCTTGGGCACGCTGCTGTTCCACTTCCTGTCGCGCGGCAAGGTGCCGGCCTTTCTGGGCTCGTCGTTTGCCTTTATCGCCGGCTACGCGGCCATCGCCCCCAACGGCGAGACGGAGCTTTTGCCCTACGCTTGCTTGGGCGTAGCTTGCGCCGGCCTGCTCTATCCGGTGCTGGCGGCGCTCTTCCGCGCGTTTGGCGCCAAGCGCGTCATGCGTTTCTTTCCGCCGGTGGTGACTGGCCCCATCGTCATTTCCATCGGCTTGATTCTGGCGAGCTCTGCCATCGCCAACTGCCAGACCAACTGGCTTGTCGCCGTTATCGCCGTGGCCGTGATCATCATCTGCAACATCTGGGGCCGTGGCATGGTTAAGATTGTGCCGATTCTGCTGGGCGTTGTGGTGAGCTATGCCGTTGCGACTGCGCTGGGCGAGGTCGATTTTTCGGGCGTCGCAGCCGCTCCCTGGGTTGGCTTGCCCGTCGTGTGGGACAACACCGTGTTTGCGCTCTTTGGGCCGCAGTTCGATAGCGGTCTTGCCACGACGGCCATCATCACCATCATGCCGCTGGCCTTCGCGACCATGATCGAGCATATCGGCGATATCTCTGCTATCGGTTCGACTTGCGAGCGCAACTACATTGCCGATCCCGGTCTGCATCGCACGCTGCTCGGCGACGGCCTTGCCACGATTCTGGCTTCGCTCTTTGGTGCTCCGGCCAACACTACGTATGGTGAGAACACCGGCGTGCTCGCCCTGACGCGCGTGTTCGACCCGCGCGTAATTCGAATTGCCGCGTGTTGCGCCATCGTGCTTTCGTTCTGCCCCAAGTTCGCCGCGGTCATCGCCGCCATGCCGGCATGCGTTATCGGCGGTGTGTCGCTCGTGCTCTACGGCATGATCAGCGCTGTGGGCGTCCGCAATCTCATCGAGAACCAGGTCGATTTCCAGAACAACCGCAATGTGCTGGTTGCGGCTCTGGTGCTCGTGCTTTCGCTCGGCATTGCCTACAGTACCGCCGGTGCCATCGTGCTGGAGCTGGGCGGCGTGACGATTTCGCTTTCGGGCCTTGCCGTGGGCTCGCTGGTGGGCATTGTGCTCAACGCCATCCTGCCCGGTAATGACTTTGAGTTCGATACTTCCGAGCTTGAGGAGACTGCTGAATAGTAGCTGCGTTCAGCCAAATTAAAAATGGCGTCCATGCGTATGTACGCGTGGGCGCCATTTTTAATGCGTCAGTATCCAGTGGATGCCGCGCGCCATGCGCAGGTCAGTTTGGGCAAAGTGGTTGCCGGGGTTGAGCTCCAGCGTTGTTGGAATGTCACGCTCTATAAACAGCTCTTCCATCGCGTGCGTATCGTCGAGTACGTGCCGCATCATGCGGTTGGGCGTCTTGGTTTCCTTTTTACCGAGCGACAGATAGGCGGCGTCGGGCGTGGCTGTCATCGTGCGCTCGCGCGCGTAGTCGATAAAGCCGGGGAACCACAGCGACCCCGATGCACTTGCCGCGCGCTCAAAGACATCTGTTTGCCAAAGTGTCCACAGTGCAAAAAGACCCGCCAACGAGTAGCCGGCAACGCCGCGCCAGGCGGGCGGTTGCGGGAGCGATGATTCGGCCTGGGGGATTATCTGCTTCAACAACTCGTCAAGAAAACCAGCAGCCTGTCCACCAAAGGGCTCGGCATCTCGTATAGTCCCCTCACATTCCCAGGGGCTCAGCTCGCGATTCCAATCGAGCCCTCCAATGGCGACAAGGGTGAATGGCGGGCAGTCGAGCTCTCGGCAGCGCTCGTAGACTTCACTACCGTCGCCCATAACCACGGGGAGGTAGATGACGGGCGCGCCTTCCACACACTCTGAATAAACGGTTATCTGCTTATGATGCGCTTCCAAGGCAGGCTTCTCTCGGTGTTGTGATATTGACAGCCTCAATTGTCGCACGCTGGCACGGGGGCAGACGCTAAAAGAAAGGCGCGGAGCCGTTCGATGCGACTCCGCGCCTTGATGTTCTGCTTTAGCAGACTATGCCGTTACGCTACGAAGAAGTAGACGAGGAAGGCAAGGGCTGCGATCCACATGAGCGGCTTGATCTTGGAGGCCTCGCCCTTAAAGAGCGCGACGATCACGTAGGCGATAAAGCCCAGGCCAATGCCGGCAGAGATGGAGTAGGTGAAGGGCACGCCGGCGACAATCATGAACGCCGGGAAACCCTGAGACACGTCGGACCAGTCGATCTCGGAGGCCTCGCTCATCATGAGGTAGCCGACGTAGACCAGAGCACCGCAGGTGGCGGCGCTGGAAACGATGGTGACGATGGGGGAGAAGAACGCGGCGAGAATGAACAGCACGCCGGTGGTGACGGAGGTGAGGCCCGTGCGGCCACCGTCGGCGGCGCCGGAAGTGGACTCGACGAAGGTGGTGATGGAGGAGACACCCATGAAACCGCCCACAGCAGCGGCGGCGGAGTCGACGATCAGAATCTCCTTGATATTCTCGACGTTGCCGTCGTCGGTGAGGAACTCGCCCTGCTTGGCCACGGCCATCGCGGTGCCCATGGTGTCGAAGAAGTCACTCATGAGCAGCGAGAACGAGATGACGAGGAGCGCGGGGTCGGTAAGGACCTTGACGATGGCAGGCACGCCGCCGGCGTCGGCGATGGGGCCACCGATGCTCGAGAAATCGAGCGGGGCGATGATACCGGTCGGAGCCTGGGTCACACCTAGGGGGATACCGGCGATGACGGCGACGACGATGCCGATGAGCAGCGAGCCTGTCTCTTATACACATCTGACGCTGCCGAGGATCG
>URWS01000191.1 GCA_900551605.1 uncultured Collinsella sp.
AAGGGAATAGTTTCTGCGCAGGGGAAAGTTCATCCGCGCGGATAGAGGCCTGAATAGCATCGGTTACCGATCCCAAGCGAGAGTTGCGAGGGTTGGCATCGAGGTCGAGCGTATCAATTATTTGGATAAGAGATTTGGGGGACATCAAGCCGACGACCTTTTTTATATCCCCAAGCTTTTGCACGTAGCTGTCGGTAAATCGAACAATAATGTCGGTGCTCATAGCGAAACCCTTTCGTCTAAAGTAGTCAAAACAACAGGCCTGCGCTCTTGGAGTGCCGGAGATTGAAAGGGAGCATCGCTAACAAAAAAAGCTGGTCTCCCAGCTCTAGACGAAAGCCATAACGGTGATCGGGCGTTATGGTGTTGTGCCTAGAGACGTCCGTCTCATCTTCCAGCCGCTATCCAGGAAGCTTGATCGAAGGATCTCACTGACCGAGGAAGAGATCAAGGTCCTCGGGGAAATAAATCGGACTGCTTTTTGTGAACGGTAGGCAAGTGACGGCGATCGGCATTTGTGTCCGCACGGCATGTGACACTTAACCTGCCGTCCTGCTCTGCCGCGGCGGCATGTACCCAAACAACGACTCTCTAAGGAGTTCGATATTGATGAGTGACAACACCAAGCATCTCGCAAAGAAGTGCGTTAAGGACGCGGGGCCGTGCCTCGCGCTGTGCGTAGCCGGAGCAGCGGTCGCGCTGCTGGCTGTTCTGGGGCCATTTGACGTGCTCCGAAGTGCCAGTTCCCTGCACGTTTGCATGGCCCTTGCCGGCGCCATGATGACCGGCGGCGTGCTCGATCTGGTTTTTTGGGTGCTTGATCTGTTTGGATGGAAGAACGAAGGGTAAGCCCTAAGGGATGGAAGGGCTGGAACGGTTGGCTTAGTGATCGTGCAGAATGTGGGCTAGCGACTTGCAGGGAAGTGGTAATCCGATGACGGTCTATGTGACGGGCGATATTCACAGCGGCCTCGACATGCAAAAGCTGCGCGATTGGGACCTTGGAGATAGCCTGACGAGTGACGACTATCTCATCGTCGCCGGCGACTTTGGCTTTCCCTGGGATTTTTCTGCCGAGGAGTGCGCCGATATCGCCTGGCTGGAGTCGCGCCCCTATACCGTGCTGTTCGTTGACGGCAACCACGAGCGTTTCGATCACTGGGCGGAACGACCCATGGAGTTGTGGCACGGTGGGCTGACGCAGCGCCTGTCGGATACCTCTCCCATACGGCGCCTGACGCGTGGCGAGGTTTTTGAACTCGACGGCTCAACGATCTTTACCATGGGCGGCGCCACGAGCGTGGACAAGGAATACCGCATTCCGTATTCCAGCTGGTGGCCGCAGGAGCTGCCGGACGAGCGCAACTTTGAGGAGGCACGGACAAAGCTCGACAGCTTGGGCTGGAAGGTCGACTACGTGATTACCCATACCTGCGCTACGCACATGCTTTCGCCCACGCTCTATCCGGCGCGCGGCTGGGATTGCCCCGGCGTTGATCGACTCACGGCATTTTTCGATGAGCTGGAAGATCGCTTGGACTACAAGCGCTGGTACTACGGGCATTTTCATCGGGATGCAAACCCGGCCGAGCGCCATACCGTGCTCTACGACTGCATCGTTTGCTTGGGTGACGAACTCCAGCCCTGGGATGTTGCGTAGGGGCGGGCGTAGCGAGCACTTCATACGATGCCTTGGATAGTTACCCTACATTTCAGTGTAATCTTTATTTGTAAGGTAACTTAAGGCATACTGGGAGCTGGAGGAGATGTCGCCTGACAATCTAGAGTTTCAGCGCCATTCGGTTGGTGCCGGGTAGGGTGGCGAAGCCAAAATGTTCATAGAATGCTGCCGCCTTATCATCTACTGGATCGACAACCAAAGCTCGCGCTCCTGCCAGAGCAGAGATTTTCAAGGCGTTTTCGATGGCATCTTTGAGTAGTGAAGCTCCAAGACCAAGCCCCTTGAACTTCTCATCGACCCCCATCATTCCAAGCAGTACCGTAGGAACTTGGGAGGGGGAGTTTCGCACGAACCATCCTCCATCAACATTTTCGCGAGCCACGGAGTGCGTGCACAGCGTATAAAACCCAGCGACTGCGTCGTCGCAATACGATGCGTATATAACCGCTGATCCTCTTCTTCGCGCCGAGGCTGATCTGTTTTTAGCCCATCCGTCTACAAGAGTATTTCCACAGTGGAAAGCCTCGATGCCTTGACCAACGGGGAGTTGAACGGGCTTGGTAAATGTGCTCATTCCCAAACCGCTTTACGGTCGAGCAGCGCTTTTGCAGCTTGAGGCATGGGGGAATCGAGCATTTCGCAAAATGCATCGAAACCATCAGGAGAAAGATAGGTTGTTGACGCCTCGGCGATATCACGTGCGGAGCTCTCGTCAAGGTGAGCTGTGGCCCATTGGGTGAGAGTTTGGCCACGTAAGGCTGCGGCGCGCTCGTAAGTAAGGCGTTGACGTTCGGTCAACCTTAGATCCATGCGGCGTTGTTTCTCAATCGTTGGCATAGCAAAAACCTCCTTTGCACAATTGTACGGAATTATTCCGTACATAACAAGACGCAGAATTATGTCCCCGCTGAAGGGGGGGCGAGGGGGAGGGGCGTATTTGGCTACTCGACCGTTACAGTGATGTTCTCGCGATGCGCGCGGATGACATCCCAGCTAAAGTGCTCGACCAGCTGCTCGGCAGAACGCGGCGTGGTGTCCGGTGCGATGCCCGTTTGCCCGGCGAGCCAGCCCAGCAGTGCCTCGGGTGTGCCAAAGCGGGTACGGAGCTCGCCCAGGTCTAGGTCGCGGTCGCGCTTGGAAAGGCGGCGGCCGTCCGGTGACATGAGCAGCGGAATATGTGCGTAGTGCGGTGTGGGCAGTCCCAGCAGATGTTGCAGATAGATCTGGCGCGACGTGGAACCAAGCAGGTCGCATCCGCGTACGATCTCGGTGACGCCCATGGCAGCGTCGTCGACCACCACGGCCAGCTGATAGGCAAACACGCCGTCGCTGCGGCGCACCAAAAAGTCGCCGCACTCGGTGGCGAGTGCCTCGCATTGGGCTCCGTACGTGCGGTCAACGAATTCGACCACATCGTCTGCGAGGTCGTCGACGGCGGGCACGCGCAGGCGCGTGGCCGGAGCACGCAGGATGCTGCGGCGGGCAACCTCCTCGGCAGAAAGGCCTCGGCAGGCGCCGCGGTAGATGGGTGTGCCGTCGCTGGCATGCGGCGCGCTCGCGGCGTGGAGCTCGGCGCGCGTGCAAAAGCAGGGATAGGTGAGGTCGGCGTCTTGTAGCTGGTGCAAGGCGCTCTCGTACAGGTCAAGGCGATCGTGCTGGTAGTAGGGGCCTTCGTCCCACTCGAGCCCTAGCCAGGCCAGGTCGTCAATCAGTTGAGCGGCAAGTTCCGGGCGCTTGCAGCGATCGTCTAGGTCCTCGATGCGCAACACGATGCTGCCGCCTTGGCTGCGGGCCGAAAGCCATGCGCACAGGCAGCTGAACACGTTGCCCAGGTGCATGCGGCCCGAGGGCGACGGGGCGAAGCGGCCCACGACGGGCGCGAGGGCGGGGGCGAGCTTGCTGTTGGGCGCCGTCGATGTGGCCACAGCGGGCGTTGTTATGTTGCGTGCGTTGATATCCATGCGGACGAGTATAGCGCGGGGCGCGGTGGGGGAGACGCTGCCGTGGCCTGCAAGTTGCCGAGGCCGCGCGTTGCGCGTGCCGGACCACCGGCTCGACAGCTCGATCGCCACCCGCCAGCCCAACCCCTCAAACGACAGAAACCCCGGCAGCTCTTCGCAACTACCGGGGTCTCCGCGGAAAAGGGGGACATGATCCTCAAGCGAACGGCAAAGGGGCAAACCGTTTTCGCTCAACTGCTTTATGCCCCTCGGTTGGCGGCTCAATCAACGCGTGCCGCGCCCACACAAAGCCGCTACACCTGTGATGGAGCTATGAAGTGGTATCTATTGCTGGCGCTGGCCATGCCAAGGGTGTCCCTAATGACTAGTCATTTAAGAACGTCCCCAATGACTAGCTGCCGGGC
>URWS01000192.1 GCA_900551605.1 uncultured Collinsella sp.
ACGAGATTCGCCTTAGTCTCGTGGGCTCGGAGATGTGTATAAGAGACAGCGCCCGCCTCAAAACGACCGCCCCAAAGAGCCATGGAACCGTCTCCTTTCTCCAAATACCAAAACAAGCGCCCAAAGCAATGCGCCCTGTCGCTAAAGCGATTTTTCAACCGCTAGTTTTACACACTCCCTGCCGTAAGCGGGGCCATGTAGCTAATTTGCAAAGAAGTGACGCGCCATGCACTTGGCGCCCAACGTCTCCCTCCGGATGTTGCCCTGCGAACCATCGATCCAGGCCTTCAGGCTCATAGGGACGTCCTCGACCTTTGCAGCATCGAACTCGGGCGCAAGGGCAAGTAAAGCATGCGCAATAGCATTGAACATAATGGATACTCCTCATATATATAGGCGCAGAGCCGCCAAATTGATAGAAGGAGCCCCGCCGGACAACCCCGGCGGGGCTCGGACTCAGCCGCAGACGCGGCATCATATATGCGGGCGGAACGTAGGGGCCACCGATGTTAAGAAGTGTCAGCAAGCATAACGAAAGGTAGGGACCCCATGCGCCCGTTATGTATCACGCGGATGGGCCGCGCGGATACCAAGGGAAGGGAAAGCCTTAGGCCTGGGCGGCAGCGGAGCTGGGACCCTGGACCTTTGCCCACGTCTTGAGCGACAGCGTATCGATCTCGATAAAGCCGGCGCTGGCCTTCTCGTCAAACGTGGTGTCGCGGTCGTAGGTAGCCAGACCGTAGTCATACAGGCTAAACGGGCTCTTGCGGCCGACGACATGGCAGTTGCCCTTAAAGAACTTCAGGCGGACGGTTCCGGTCACGAACTTCTGGGTATCGGCCATAAAGGCATCAAGCGCGTTCTTGAGCGGGCTGTACCACTGGCCGTTGTACACGGCGGTGGCCCAATCCTGCTCGAGCTTGATCTTGGCCTTGAGCAGGTCGCCCTCGACGCAGATGTCCTCGAGCGCCTTGTGGGCGGTGATAAGCGTCAGGGCACCGGGAACCTCGTAGCACTCGCGGCTCTTAAGGCCCACCAGACGATCCTCGACCAGATCGAGACGGCCAAAGCCATTATCACCGGAGATCTTGTTGAGGGCGATGACGATCTCGGAGAGCTTCATCTTCTTGCCGTCGACGGCGACGGGCTTGCCGGCCTCAAACTCAATCTCGGTATACGTCGGGGTATCGGGCGTGTCCTCGGGATTCTTGGTCATAACCCAGGCGTCGTCGAGCGGCTCGTTCCAGGGATCCTCCAGGTGGCCGCACTCAATAGCACGACCCCACAGGTTGTCGTCGATGGAATAGGGGTTGTCGTTGGCACCCTCGGGAACCGGCACGTTGTGGGCATGGGCATAGGCGACCTCATCGGGGCGGCACTTCAGATCCCACTCGCGAACCGGGGCGATAACCTTAAGCTCGGGGTCGAGAGCCTTAACGGCAGCCTCGAAGCGGACCTGGTCGTTACCCTTGCCGGTGCAGCCGTGGGCGACGTAGGTCGCACCAAACTCGTGAGCGACCTCGACAAGCTTCTTGGCGAGCAGCGGGCGAGACAAGGCGGAGAGCAGCGGGTACTTGTTCTCGTACATGGAGTTTGCGGCGATGGCCTTAGTCAGGAACTCGTCGGAGAACTCGTCGCGCAGGTCGAGCACCTGGCAATCAAGAACGCCCAGGTCGAGCGCCTTCTGTTTCTTGGCATCCAGGCCGGTCTCCTCCTGGCCCACGTTGCCGCAGACGCAAACGACATCGAGATTCTTCTCGTCCTGGAGCCACTTGACACATACGGATGTATCAAGACCACCGGAATATGCGAGAACGACTTTTTCCTTGCTCATGGCTGTTTCCTTTCGCCCTTGGTAGCTAGTTAGAACAACGGTCAGTTGCAAGTCATTTCAAGGTCGAATACCGTGCAATATCAGGTTAAATAGCAATAATCAGCACATACATGCCCTAGAAACATGCAGCAATGTCGTGCTAAAACCCAACGACCTCAAAATGACTCTGTTGAGGCAATTCGCCCCATGCGGACAGAGACGATTGTTATCGTCGTCGGGAAATTGCGCGCTGGCGTCGGATGGCATTGTCTGCAGTAGTGATGATCTTTACGAACTGCATCTGCCTCTCCTTTCACCTATCGCCGGGCGCAATTCTAATATCGTAAACGGTACTTTTTCCTCGGTAAGCGGTTGTTTTTCCGTCTCCGTTTTCGATGATCGCTATATTACGCTAAAGTGCCCGCGGCACAAGCGACAACTTCAAATTTCTGAAAAGTTTTTTCATTACTTTGTGAATGGTGATGCAAACGCGCGCCAATCCTGCGAAAATACGCCCGACTACGAGTTAATGGTTATAACGTCTGAAACAATCTCGAAACGAAAGGCTCGCTTTTATGCAAACTTACGAATCGGACGCCAATATCGGAAACATTAAGCTCATTGCCGTCGACATGGACAAGACGCTACTGACCGACGAGCGCGTTCTACCTCAGGGCCTCGACGAGCGCCTAGACAATCTCGCCGAGGCTGGCATCGTGTTCTGCCCCGCCAGCGGACGACCCACCCCAAAACTCGAGGAGATGTTTGAGGACATCAAGAGCCGCATCGCTTTTTGCCCCGATAACGGCGCATGCGTGATATATCGCGGCAACTACATCTATAAGAGCGCTATCGATGTGGCGCTGTATCAGCAGGTCTTGAGCCGCGCCTCGGAGGATCCGCGCGCCGTCCCCGTCCTGTGCTGCTTCGACGAGTTCTACGTACTTGCCCGCGACCATCAATACCACGACGAGATCAGCGTCTACTACAACACGATCAACTACGTCGATAGCTTTGAGGGCATTGATATCGAGTCCAACAAGATTTCGGTCTTCTTCCCCGGCTACGACGCCGAGCCCGCATTCCGCGAGACCTATAGCCCCGAGTTCTCGGACAAGCTCTACGTCACCAACGCCGGGCGCGAGTGGATCGACTTTATGAACCTGGGCGTCGACAAGGGTGCCGGCGTCGCGCACCTGTGCGAGCACCTGGGCATCGATATTGCCGATGCCGCCGCCGTGGGCGATACCTACAACGACATCCCCATGCTCGAGCGCGTCGGCCACAGCTTTATCGTGGACAATGCCGAGGAGCATATGAATGCGCATGCCAAATGGCGTATTCCGAGCAACAACGACGGGGGCGTACTGACGCTCATCGACGCCATCTTGGCGGCTCGTTAACACAGCTTGTCGGACCTGGCCGGGCGACGCGGGTGAGTTTTTCGTTCGGTCAGGTCCTGGGCTCGCTCGAAGAGCACATTAAGTGCTCTTCGGCTCGTGCGGAATCTACGAAAAACTCACCCGCGTCGCCCGGCCAGGTCCTAGGTTGCCTTGCTTACCGCCTCGATGGCGTCTTGAGTGCCTAGATACTTGGCTGATAGTTTTGGATGAGGGGAGCTCCTTGTTGGCAAGGGGCTCCCCTCTGTTTTTGGTTACTTTGGGATTGTGGGCTCTAACTTATTTGGCATCGGCCCAGGTTACGCCGGTGCTGGCTTCGGCGATGAGGGGAACACGCAGCTCCACGACGTGCTCCATGACGTCGCGGACCATCACGGTCAGGCGTTCAACCTCGTCGACGGGACATTCAAAGTCCAGTTCGTCGTGCACTTGCAAGATCATGTGGGCGGCAAAGCCCTCTTCTTCCAGGCGACGGCTTACGCGGGCCATGGCGATCTTGATGATGTCGGCCGCGGTGCCCTGCATGGGGTGGTTCATGGCCGTGCGCTCGCCGAAGCCGCGGAGTTGCGGATTTTTGGCCTTGAGCTCCGGAATATGACGACGGCGGCCGTACATGGTCTCGGCGTAGCCCGTCTGCTTGGCGCGCGCCACCACGTTGTCGAGGAACGTACGCACGCCCGGGTAGGCCTCGTAGTAGCGGTCGATCATGTCGCGCGCCTCGGCCATCGAGATATGCAGCGACTGCGACAGACCGTAGGCCTGCTGACCGTACACGATGCCAAAGTTCACGGCCTTGGCGCGACTGC
>URWS01000193.1 GCA_900551605.1 uncultured Collinsella sp.
GCTGCGGGAACGGCCTGTCCGCCTAATGTGTTCGGCTGAGATCGGAAATCAACCATTCGTGGGTGCTATCCAAGCCAAAACAACAAAAGCAATCGGTAAAACCGCAGCTTAACCACCCTTTATCGTTTAATCCACGAGGTCTCGGGGCGGCAGATAAGTCGCGCGTTGTTGTAGGCCATGTCGAGCGTGAGGCAGGTGCGCGCGGCGTAGAAGCCGTCCTCGCGCTGGATGGTCAGCGCCAGTTCGGGTTTGTCGCCGGTTAGGCACAGCGGCAGCAGCAGTTGGATCCGGCCGCCGTAGAACTGCGGTACCGCGAGCGTGTAGTTGGCTGCGGCGCGGCGGGCGGCCTCGACGACGGCGCCCTCAAAGGCGCGGCGCAGTAGCAGCGAGTTGCCCTCCCCCATCAGGCTAGCGGGAATACGCGTAAGGTTCTCCTCATCGCCCAGAATGTGGTCGATGTTGGAGCGGATGGGAAGGCGGTAGTCAAAGACCAGCTCGGAGGGGTCCTCGGCAAAGCGCACGCGGCACGGCAGGTACTCAAACGATACCAACATAGGGTCGCTTTCCTTAAAGAAGCCCTTCAAAAACCAGCGCTGGCGCGCGTCGGGCTTGGTGTTGGGCTCAAACAGGCCGTAGATGGTCTCGTAGCGGCGCGTGTACAGGCCGGTGTTGAATAGGCAACGGTCGTCGTCGAACACCAGCGGTAAGTTGGACGGGGCGGTCTGGTCCACGTCACGCTCGGTCAAGAACACCGCGCGGCTAAATGAGAACGACAGGTAGTTTTTGAGGATGCGGTTGCCGGGACCCCAGTCCTCGGGGTCGGCGAGGTCGACCAGGCGGTCGTAGCAGGGCTCGGGGCAAAACGCGAAGTCGTACACATTGCTGCACAGGGTGCTTGGGATCTCCATGTGGCGTCCATTCCATTTCATAGTTAGAGTTTGGATGCTTAGATTTTATACGTGCGACGCACCGTCGAGACACACAACGCAATTGCGGCGCAGCTCGTCGGCGAGTTCTGCTCGCGTGCGGTTTCCGGAAACAAGGTCCTGGATCCAGGCGTAGTGCTGATTGTCTTTGGGTTCCGGGCTATCGGAAAGTACGATTGGAGCACTAGCGGCGTAACAGGAAGGTCCCGCCCGTCAACATCGGCAATCATGAGTTGACAAGCGTAATCATGGTTCAATTGCGGTTTAGCAATAGAATGTCAGGGAATCATCACCAAAGGTTTCGCGCCACTTGTCACAAATGTATCGATGGTTCATGGTGATTAGTTTTGAAAGATCCCTGAGATCCTTAGCCGGAATCTTGCTCTCGTTGTTCGCAAGTGTGCATCCGCCATTTTTAGTGAGCCAAAACTTAGTCGAGTTAGCAGCCGCCCTCTTTACCCCTACATGGATGTGAACGGGTTCTCCGTTTTCCGCGATCCAAAAGAACAGAACATACTGTCCAAAAACAAGAATTCGAGGCATTATGCCACCGCCGGTCCAGCTTTTTGCCGTTCTGCAAGCTCGAAGATAAACGGAGCGTTTGATCTAACGAACTCGGTCAAAAAATCCAGTTCGTCAGTAGAAAATCCTTCGACGTTAAACCATTTGACCGCAGGTAGAAAGCATTCTGCATGGTCAAAACCAAAATCAACCGGGCGCTCGACGGCTACGCGAACGGTCCCGTCGTCTCGTGTTTCTGAGTAGGCAAACTGAGTGCCGTCATCTAGCTGAACATAGCTCCAAAGCATTGCTGCCTCCTTAGTGTTTATATCCAAGTATAAACAGCCGCTTAGATGCAACGTGATGCGAATTGAATTATTCCCATAAGACCTGAACTGCTGATTATTTGTATTACTGAGATTTAAACCACCTCACGCTTCAGCGTCTTTTTGGCATGGAAAACCGTCATTGTGTGATGGTCGGACTTTATGTCAAGGATCGTATTCAGATTCAAGCGCTCGCATGCTTAACTACTTGCAGGCGCTTGAATCCTATAGATTACCCAAATGCTGCTCAACAGCCTCCATGCCAACCTCCGCATATTTTAGGAGGCCTTGTATATCGTTGTAGTTCTTGGGCAATCGATCTTTTTCAATGCCAGTAATTTTTGCAAATAATTCGATTGTCAGATCGAGTGCGAAGTCGATTAGTTTTTGAATTTCGCCGTAAGTTAAAGGAAGTCGCCTAACAAGCTCATCATATTTCAGTGCTTCCATGTCGCTATGGGCGAAAACCTTATTTCGCTGATCGCGAAGCATGTCAGTTAGTTTACGGAGACTGTTGAGTCGTTTTTTCCATAGATTGGAAAGGTCATGAGTGGTTATACACACAGTAACCATTCTGCAATGATTTCCGAACAGTTTTTCATATGAGCGTTGAGACTCAACTTCCTTGGGGTAAAAACGCTCCTCGTCCTCTGCCAATGGGTGAACGATTGGATTAAGCCTGTCAAAGTTTGGTCGATCACCGAATATAGAGATTGCAAGTGCGTCGATTTCAGCAGAATGAGACGAGACTTCTTCTATCAAGTTCCCAATACTGACGTCGCTTTTGGCATCAAATAACCGTGCGCAATTCATGAAACAGGATTCGGTTAATGCAAGTTGTGTAAAGCTGAAGAAGCAGCCAGCGCAAATTACTTCATTCTCATAGTCGGAAGATGCTTTAGACAGTTCGCGAAGGATTGCTAGTTCCGTGTTGGCATAAAATGCCTCGTTGTATAGATAGCTGCAACGTTCAAGCAGCTCAAGAAGGCCGGCGTTTAATTCTTTCTTGGCAGCGTCAACTGTATGATCCGATTCGTGGTACATGTTAGATAAATCCTGAGCAATTGTCGTAATAAACTATTCTACAAATGTGTCGTTAAGAATATAGCCTTCTACATAGCCTATCGAAATGGGTGCTTTAGCAGCGATATGCGGCGACCAGGAGCATTGTTCCCAGCACGAACAGCAATGTGGACACGGCTATCCAATGGCAGTCGCCGGTCTTTGGGAGTGTCGCAGTTGTCGCGGTGGTAGCTTTGGGCTTGGGGACTTTAGCGACCGTGGTCTTGGTTGCTGTCGTTGTTGTCTTGGTTGTCGCGGCCGCTGGTTTCAGTGCCGGATTTGCCGTGGGCCCTGTGGTGGGCTCTTCGGCAGCGGGATTAGCATGGGCGGGAGACTTGTCCGCGCTATCGCCAGACACGTCGCGCCTGTCGGTCTCCCCCGCCGGAGGCGTGGCGACATCGGGCTCAACCACCACATGCGGCGCCACCGCACCGGAGGCATCCACCACGTCGCTAGCACCAAAGGTCCCGCCGGCAGGCGTCACAAACCTCGCAGACACAAGCGACCCACCCAGACAAGCAACACCGCCGTCGGTGCCGGCCGCATCAAGCCACGAGGCATCGACGGAAAGCCGACAGCTGGCCGCGCCATTGCCAAGGCCTAAGTCCTGCAGATACACGCCGTAGGCGCGCACGCCCGCTCCGGACCCGGCGCCCGTGGCGACGACGCGCCCGCGGCCGCACACGGCCATGTCGCCGGCGATCACGCCGGCCACGGCCTCGTCCGTGACGTCGGCCCCGTCCGCCCGGGCATCGACGGCGCAGCCGTCCACCACGAGCGCCCGCGAGACGTGGATCGCGCACTGCGAGCCCGATGCCGCCAGGGTCCCGGTGCCGCGGAGCGTCAGGCTGCCCCACACCTCCATGCCGCACTGCGCGATGTCCGCATCGGGCGCATGCGACTCGGTCACCGAGTTGCGCCCGGCAAGCGTCACGACCAGGTCGCCGTCGGCGCCGATGGCGTCGCCCGCGTAGCCGTCAAGCTCCAGGTGGCCGGCATCGGTCCAGGCCCAGCCGGGGCCCGACACGCCCGGCTCGTAGTACGTCGCGCCCGCGATGATGAGGCTCTCCGCGCCCGCGGCATAAGAAGGCCCGCCCAGCAAAACGCATAGGCAGGCCACGGCAACAATCGCAATGTAATGACGGCTGGTGTAGGACTTTGCAGCAAACATACCCGCTCCGATCTTCGCAGGAGCCAATAGA
>URWS01000194.1 GCA_900551605.1 uncultured Collinsella sp.
CCATGAAGGAAGCCGGCATGCCCGCCATCCAGATCAACACGGGCGGCCTGTGTCACCTCGAGGGTAACATGATCATGGAGGCCGTTGACGCGTTTGACCAGGCGGTGGGTCTTCAAAACATCGACGTCATCTTTATCGAAAACGTGGGCAACTTGGTCTGCCCGGTCGACTTTGACCTGGGCGAGAACCTGTCCATCATGATTCTCTCGGTGCCCGAGGGCGACGACAAACCCATCAAGTACCCGGGCATCTTCCAGCACGCCGGCGCGCAGTTGCTCAACAAGGTCGACGTGGCCCCGGCTTTCGATTTTGACATGGATAGGTATACTAAGACACTCGATGACCTCAATCCGCAGGCGCCGCGGTTTGCTGTGAGCGCGCGCAAGGGCGAGGGCATGGATGCCTGGTGCGATTGGCTCATCGGGCAGATCGAGCAAGCAAGGGCGTAAGTCGGCCGCCATACGGGCGGGCGTAGCCGCAGAGACACGAGATAGGAGCCTCTTTTGAAGCTCATCATCGCCGAGAAAAACGACGCCGCGCGTCAGATCGCCGAGCGTCTGTCCACGGGCAAACCCAAAAAGGACAAGGTGTACAACACCGCCATCTACCGTTTTGAGTGGAAGGGCGAGGAGTGTGTGACGATCGGTCTTGCCGGTCACATCCTTGCGCCCGATTTTTGCGACAGCGTGCTGTTCGATAAAAAGCTGGGCTGGTATTCGGTGACCGAGGACGGCGAGATGCTGCCGGCCGATATGCCCGATGGCCTGGCCCGCCCACCGTACGACACCAAGCGCAAGCCGTTTCTTGCCGACGGTATCTCCATCAAGGGCTGGAAGCTCGAGAGCCTGCCCTACCTCACCTGGGCGCCCGTCATTAAGTTGCCGGCCGAGAAAGAACTCATTCGTTCGCTCAAGAACCTGGCTAAGAAGTCCGACAGTGTCATCATCGCCACGGACTTCGATCGCGAGGGCGAGCTGATCGGCTCGGACGCTCTCAACAAGGTACGCGAGGTTGCGCCGGACTTGCCGGTCGCCCGCGCCCAGTACTCTTCGTTTACCAAGGCCGAGATCACGCAGGCCTTCGATAACCTCGTCTCGCTCGACCAGAACTTGGCCGATGCCGGCGAGAGCCGTCAGCACATCGACCTCATTTGGGGTGCGGTGCTCACGCGCTACCTGACGCTCGCCAAGTTTGGCGGCTTTGGCAACGTGCGTTCCGCCGGCCGCGTGCAGACGCCGACGCTTGCCCTAGTGGTCGAGCGCGAGCGCGAGCGCATGGCGTTTGTGCCTGAGGACTATTGGCAGATTCGCGGCATGGGTGCCGCTCAGGGTGCTGCCGAGGACGACCGCTTTAAGATCGCGCACAAGACGGCGCGTTTTACCGACAAAGATGCTGCCGAGACGGCGTACGGCCACGTTGACGGCGCTACGACGGCAACCGTCGCCGCGGTGACCAAGCGCTCCCGCAAGCAGCAGCCGCCCACGCCGTTTGCGACGACCTCGCTGCAGGCCGCCGCCGCGGCCGAGGGCATCTCGCCTGCGCGTACCATGCGCATCGCCGAGTCCCTCTACATGGCGGGCCTCATCAGCTACCCGCGTGTCGACAACACCGTGTATCCTGCGACGCTCGATTTGGGCGCTGTGGTGAGTGACCTTGCAAAGATCAACCCGGCGCTGGCGCCCGTGTGCAAAAAGGTGCTCGCCGGCCCCATGAAGCCCACGCGCGGCAAAGTCGAGACCACCGACCACCCGCCTATCTACCCCACGGGCGAGGGCGATCCGTCCACGCTCGACGGCGGCCAGCGCAAGCTCTATGACCTCATCGCTCGCCGCTTTCTGGCGACGCTTATGGGTCCTGCGACCATTGAGAACACCAAGCTCGAGCTCGACGTCAATGGCGAGCCGTTCGTGGCTTCGGGCGACGTGCTCGTGACCCCGGGTTTCCGCGAGGCATACCCGTATGGACTCAAACGCGACGAGCAGATGCCGCCGCTTGAGCAGGGCGATACGGTCGACGTGTTCGACATTAAGCTCGAGGCCAAGCAGACCGAGCCGCCCGCGCGCTACAGCCAGGGCAAGCTCGTGCAGGAGATGGAAAAGCGCGGTTTGGGCACCAAGTCCACGCGCGCGAGCATCATCGAGCGCCTGTATGCCGTGCGCTATCTCAAAAATGATCCCGTTGAGCCGAGCCAGCTGGGCATCGCCATCATCGACGCGCTGACGCAATTTGCCCCGCGCATCACGAGCCCCGATATGACCAGCGAGCTTGATGGCGATATGACCCGCGTCGAGCGCGGCGAGGATACCGAAGAGCATGTCGTGACGCACTCGCGCGCGCTGCTGGCCGGCGTGCTCGACGAGCTGCTCAAGCACACGCAGGAGCTGGGCGACGCCATCAGCGACGCCGTCACGGCCGATGCGCGCGTGGGCGCTTGCCCCAAGTGCGGCAAGGACTTGGTTATGAAGACGAGCGCCAAGACCCGTGGCAGCTTCATTGGCTGCATGGGCTGGCCCGACTGCGATGTGACCTATCCGGTGCCGAGCGGCGTCAAGGTGAGTCCGCTCGAGGGCGAGGCCGCCGTGTGCCCCGAGTGCGGCGCGCCGCGCATTAAGTGCCAGCCGTTCCGCCAGAAGGCCTTCGAGATTTGCGTGAACCCTACGTGCCCCACCAACTACGAGCCCGACCTTAAGGTGGGCGAGTGCAAGGTGTGCGCCGAGGCCGGACGCCATGGCGACCTGATCGCGCACAAGAGCGAGAAGAGCGGCAAGCGCTTTATCCGCTGCACCAACTACGATGACTGCGGTGTGAGCTATCCTCTGCCGGCGCGCGGTAAGCTCGAGGCGACGGGTGAGACCTGCCCCGAGTGCGGCGCCCCCATCGTGGTGGTCAACACGGCGCGCGGCCCGTGGCGCATCTGCGTGAACATGGACTGCCCGACCAAGGAGAAGAAGCCCGCCCGCGGTCGCAAGACCACGACCAAGGCGAGCACGGCCAAGAAGACGACGGCGGCAAAGAAGACTGCTGCCAAGAAGACGACCGCCAAAAAGACGACGGCTAAGAAGTCGACTACCAAAAAGACCGCTGCCGACAAGTAGCCGCACGGTCGAAACATCACCTAAAACAAAAACGAGCGAGGACCTCAAAATCCTCGCTCGTTTTTTATCCGGCAGTTAGGAACGTCCCTAACTGCCGGCTCGGGAACGACAAAGCGCTAGTTCACTTCGACGGGTTTGGCGCCGGGATAGCGCTCCTCAAAGTCTAGGCGGTACTTATTGTCATTGGTGCCCGCCACGTTGTCGCGCGACAGCGGCGCCATGATCTCATTCTTGTGGTCCGCAGGCTTGGCGTATTTCAGGCTGATCTCCCAGGCATCACAGATTGCGTCAATGCGGTGATCCAGGTCGTCGTACAGGGCGATGATGTCCTTCCAGGAGCTGTAGTTCTTGGAGCTCGTCGGGACGTCTAGGTCCTCGACGATGTCGTAATACTGCTCGATGGTGTTCTCCGTGCGCTCGGCGACGTCGGCGAGATTTTGACGGGTGGTTCGATCCTCTTCCAGATAGCTGCCGTTGAAGTTCTGCGCGCAGCCACGGACGTAGTTGTCGAGGTCTTCGAGCAAGTCGTAGTATTCGCTCAGTCGGCGGTAGAGATTCTGCTCGGAGAGCGTTGCTTCGCCGCCATCCTCGTCGTCGTCATCGTCATCATCGTCGTACAGGCTGTTGGGATCGCCGAGAGGCTTTAGGTCATCGTCGTCGACGTCATGGTGCAGCTTAGCTACCTCGGCGGTCGTCTGCGTGGCGGCGTTGTCGAAAGGCTTGATCACAAAGAAAACGACCAGGGCGATGATGATCGCCACCAGCACAACGATAACGGCGATAAGCGGCCCGGTGCCGCTCTTTTTGGGAGCGGGGGTCTGTGGTGAAGCGGGCGCGTATGCGGGAGCCGGCTGCTGTTGGGGCGAGCCACTCGCGACGGGTACGCGCTGCGTAGTCTCGACGGTCGCGGGGCCTGCGGC
>URWS01000195.1 GCA_900551605.1 uncultured Collinsella sp.
CACTTATGCGATCGTCGGCAGCGTCAGATGTGTATAAGAGACAGGGCCGGCCCCGACCCCGAGTTTTTGGGCCTTATGCCCGACTACCTGGCCGGCATCACGCTGCGCGGCCTGGCCGTCATCTGCGCCGACCTGGACGGTAAGCGCCAGACCTTCCTGCTGGAGGCCGAGCACGTGGCACCGCATCGCGTGCCGCTCGACCTGACGGTGGCCTCGGTCGACCGCTTTACCATAGCGCATCAAACCTGCACCTTCCGCGAGCTGTTGGACGGCGACGCCACCACCGAGCAGCTCGTCGTCACCTTCCTGGCCATGCTCGAACTCGCCAAGCGCGGCTCGCTCATGCTGAGCCAGGACGAGATCTTTGGAACCATCTGCATCAACCGAGTCGAGGGGGCCGAGGCATACGTGCCCGGCGAGGGCCCCGAGCTCACCGAATAGGAGCGGCAACCATGTCAACCCTTTCCACGCTGGAGGCCAACAGCCTCAAAGGAGCCCTCGAGGCGCTGCTGCTGGTGTCGAGCGACCCCGTGAGCGCACCCGCCCTGGCAGGTGCGCTGGATATCGCCCCCGGCGAGTGCGCGTCGCTTTTGGCCGAGCTCAAAGTTGAGTATGAGGAGGCCAACCGCGGCTTTCAGCTGCGCGAAGTCGCCGGTGGCTGGCGCCTGTTCACGCACCCCGCCTACCACGATGTGGTCGAGGCCTATGTGCTGAGCTGGGACACGCAAAAACTGTCGCAGGCGGCGCTCGAGACCCTGGCCGTTATCGCCTACCACCAGCCCGTCACGCGCGAGGTGGTCAAGGGCATCCGCGGTGTCAACTCCGACGGCGTTATTGCGTCGCTCGTGGACAAGGGCCTGGTGCGCGAGTTCGGCCGCGACCCCGAGCGCGGTCAGGCCATCATCTACGGCACGACCAACGCCTTCTTGGAAAAATTCGGTCTGCGCTCCACCCGCGACCTGCCCGATCTGGAGCAGTTTGCCCCCGACGAGCAGTCGCGCCAGTTTATACGCGAGCGCCTGAGCGGCCGCAGCATTCAGTCCACGCTCGAGGAGCAGGCCGAGGACCTGGACGAAGAACGTGAGCTGCTCGATACCGATATTGATGATGTCGAGGCAGTCGGCGGCGAGGAAACGCTGTCCACCGACGACACTGCGGAGGATACGCATGACGAAGACTAACGAGACAGGGGAGATGCGCACCGGCGCTGCGGCGCCCAACGCGGATGTGCACAAGTCCGACGCCCAGCCCGTCTATCCGCACACCATGCGCCTGCAGCGCTTTTTGGCGCGCGCAGGCGTGGCGAGCCGCCGCGGGTCGGAGGACCTGATGACCGCCGGCCGAGTGACGGTTAACGGCGAGGTCGCGACCGAGTTGGGCACCAAGGTCGATGTCGACCGCGATCATATCGAGGTCGACGGCATGCCCGTTAAGCTCGACCAGGGCGCCGTGTACCTGATGCTCTACAAGCCGACCGGCTATCTCACCACCATGAGCGACCCGCAGGAGCGTCCCTGTGTGGCGGACCTGGTTCCCCGCGACCGATTTCCGGGCCTGTTCCCGGTGGGCCGCCTGGACCGCGACACCACGGGCCTTTTGCTCTTTACCACCGACGGCGACCTGTCGCAGGACCTGCTGCACCCGAGCAAACACGTCTACAAGACCTACCAGGCACTCGTGGACGGCGAACTGTCCGACCGCGACCTCACGCCGCTGCGTCGTGGCATCGAGCTCGACGACGGCCTATGCCAGCCGGCAATCTGCCGCGTCATCACCGCTCGCGAAGCCGAGGCCGTGGCTCCGCAGGGCGTCAAGCCCGGCACCACCGCCGTGGAGGTCATCATCCGCGAGGGTCGTAAGAACCAGGTCAAGCGCATGCTGGGCAAGATCCACCACCCGGTGATCCGCCTGCATCGCAGCAACTTTGCCGGCCTGGAGCTCAAGGATGTGGCCAAGGGCTCGTGGCGCGAGCTCACCGACCGCGAGGTGCAAATCCTCAAGGCCGGCGGCATCCCGCCTAAGCAGGCCAGCTCCAAGCGCGACAGCGGCAAGCCCCAGGGCACGCCCGCGGCACGCACGCGTCACCACGGCAGCCACGGCTCCGCGCCCAAGCGCAACACCTACCGCGAGCGCTACACCGGCTAGGCAGACCGCCAAGCCGCAGCGCCCGCGTCCCATACCAGCACGTCAACCACCGAAAGGAAGCATTGCATGATCGTCGCCATCGACGGCCCCGCCGGTTCCGGCAAGTCCACCATCGCCAAGGAGATCGCCCGCCAGCTGGGCTTTAACAAGCTCGATACGGGCGCCATGTATCGCGCCGTCACCTTCGCCGCGCTCGACCGCGGCATCGACCTGGACGACGAGGCTGCCATCGACGCCCTCGCCGAGCAGATCGAAATCCGCTTTACCAACGGCACCGGCGAGGACACACGTCTGACCATTGATGGCCAGGACGCCTCGGCTGCCATCCGCACCCCGCAGGTCGACGCCAACGTGTCCAAGGTCTCGGCCTACCCGGGCGTGCGCGCGGCCATGCTCGTCCATCAGCGCCGCGCCGCCGAGGATCGCGACATCGTGGCCGAGGGTCGCGACATCGGAACCGTCGTGTTCCCCAACGCGCAGGTCAAGGTGTTCCTGACCGCCGACCCGCGCGAGCGCGCCCGTCGCCGCGTGCTGCAGCGCCACCAAAACGACGCCCAGCCGCTCACCAGCGAGCAGCTCGAGGCCGAAGTCGACGAGACCCTCGATGCCCTCAAGCAGCGCGACAAGCTCGACAGCAGCCGCGAGGTGGCGCCGCTCGTGCCCGCCGAGGACGCCGTGCACGTCGACTCCACCGCACACACCATAGACGAGGTCGTCCACATTATCGAGGACCTCATCAACCAAAGGAGGTAGCCCATGCGCCTGTTTAAGCAGACGCCCGAGGATTACTACAACGCCCCTTATGCCGAGTTCCCCGTGCTCATCCGCGGCACCGTCTTCGTGGTCATGGCAATCCTTTGGGCCTTCTCCAAGCTCATGTGGCGCTGGAAGGTAGAGGACGCCGATCTGCTGTTTGAGCGCCAGGAAGGCCGCGGCAGCGTGGTCATCTGCAACCACACCTCGATGGCCGAGCTTTTGGCTGTAGAGACGGCGCTGTTCTTTGGCGGCCGCCGCATTCGCCCCATTTTTAAGTCCGAGTTTGCCAAGAGCAAGATCGTACGCTGGGCCTTTAGCCGCGTTGGTGGCATCCCCGTGGAGCGTGGTACTGCCGATATGAAGTGCCTGCGTGCCGCCCAGCATGCGCTGCAGCGCGGCGAGGACGTCCTGATCTTCCCCGAGGGCACGCGCATCCGCTCGCGCGAGATCAAACCCGAGGTCCACGGCGGCTTTGCGCTCATCGCCCAGATGGGCAAGGCACCCGTGAACCCGCTCGCCATCTGTGGCTGGTCCGACATCACGCCTGCGGGCAAAAAGATCATGCGCCCCAAGAAGTGCTGGATCCGCGCCGGCAAGGCCATCTCGCTTTCCGACGCGCCAGCCGGGCTTAAGCGCACGGAGCGTCTGGCCTGGTTTGAGTCCGAGGCCATGAACCGCGTCTACGCCATGCGAGACGAGCTGTGCGCCGAGCATCCGGGCAGGTTCTAGCCATGGACGAGAACGTTATGGGCACCACCGCGACCGCGTCCGACCAGGGCGGCGCGCCCACCATCGAGATCGCAGCCCATGCCGGCACCTGCTACGGCGTGCAGCGCGCGCTCGACATGGCGCTGGCCGCCGCGCCGCAGGCAGGGGAGAGCGCTCAGGTCCACACCCTGGGCCCGCTCATCCATAACCCCATCGTCGTGCGCGAGCTCGCCGAGGCCGGCATTGGCTTGGCCGAGACCCTGAACGACGCGGCATCGGGCACCGTAATCATCCGCGCCCACGGCGTGGTGCCGCAGGTGATCGAGGCGGCTCACGATCGCGGTCTTACCGTGGTCGACGCCACCTGCCCCTACGTGAAAACTGTCTCTTATACACATCTGACGCT
>URWS01000196.1 GCA_900551605.1 uncultured Collinsella sp.
GTCTAACCTCGGGCGCATGCGTGCGAGTCCTAGTTGCTTCCGACATACCTGCCACTTCTTAGCCTTAACCGTTAATCTGCTTTCTTACGTGCAAGTTAGATAGTAGCATTTTAGCGTTTGCTCAAAGCAGTTAATTAAAATAGACGCGGCGTTATCTGGGCATTTGGCACCAAATTACGACATTTCTTTATCGATTATTTACGCTGGTAGCTGACTCGCAGCTAATCGTCATTCGCTTGTCAACAAAAATGGCATCTCTTTATGTCCTTTGGTATAGAGGATATAGTTATTAACCCCTCCCCCAATAATTTTGAGTGATCTGCAGGACAGTAGACGTCCTCACTCCTCATGATTACCGCGCATTGCCATCCACCGGAGCAAAACAAAAAGGGCGGGACCTGCTGCGCTTGCAGACCCCGCACCGGTTGACACTCGACGGGACACAGCCGGGCGAGACGGATCCGTGCTACCGTCCCGCCTGGCCGCGATGTTCAACTACAGCTCGTTGGCCGCGTGATATGCCGTGCGAATGGCGCTCGCAATGTCGGCGGTGCGCTCGCCCGAGCAGTCGCCCACGCAGGTCACGGGCACCGTCACGCCATCCAGGTCAAACGCGTTGGCCTTGGAGCCCACGGCCATCACCACGTAATCGCAGGCGATCTTCACCGGCTCCTCGGCGCCGTCCTCGGTGGTGCGAACAGCCTCCACGCCTTCGTCGGTAATGGCGGTCAGGCGGGTCTTCACGTGCTGCTCCACGTTGTGCTCGGCAAAGTCGCTCATAATCAGCGGCAGAATGGTCTCGGACTCGCCCGCGGCAATCTTGTCGAGCATCTCGACGATCGCCACCTCGCAGCCGTGCTGTAGCAGGTACTCGGCAGTCTCGGTGCCCACCAGGCCACCGCCAATGACGGCGACGTGCCCGCTGAGCTCCACCTTGCCGGCCAGCACGTCCCAGCTCGAGACGACCTTCTCCGAGTCGGCACCCGGAACGGGGATGACCACGTCGTGCGCGCCCACGGCCACAATCGCGGCGTCGGCGGCGTTGAGGTCCTCAGCGGTAGCGGCATGGTTGAGCTCAACCTTCACGCCCAGGCCAGGCAGAATCTTCTCGTAGTACTCGACCGAGCGCATGATCTCGTCCTTGCGCGGAGGCGCGGCCGCCAGCACAATCTGGCCGCCCAGATGATCGCTCGCCTCGTAGACGGTCACGTCGTAACCGCGCTTGGCCGCCACGCGCGCGGCCTCCAGGCCGGCAATACCGCCGCCCACCACGGCGATCTTCTTGTCGCCCTCGCCCGGCTTGATGGCGATGGTCGCCTCGTCGCCGTTCTCGGCATTAAGCACGCACGAGATGTACTTGCGGTTTTGAATCGCGTCGACACAGCCCTTATTGCAGTTGAGGCACTCGCGAATGGGCTCGCCCGTGGCGGCCTTCAGCGCAATGTCGGGGTCGCACATGAGCGAGCGGCCATAAGCGATGATATCGGCGGAGCCGTCTTCCAGAATCTTCTCGCCGGCCTCAACCGAGACAACGCGGCCGACGGTTGCCACCGGCACGGAGACCAGGGCCTTGACGCGCTCGGCCACGGGCAGCGTCCAGTTGTAGGGCATGGCGCCCATGGGCGGAATGGTGTCGCCCATGTTGCCGGTGTGGTTGGCCTGTGCGACCTGAATCATATCGATGCCCGCGCCCTCGAGCAGCTTGGCAAACTCGCAGGCCTCGTCGGGCTGCAGGCCACCCTTGCCGCGCGGCGTGCCGTCGGGGTTCTCCATGATCACGGGGAGCTTGTACTCCACCATCAGCTGCGGCGCGGCTTCCTTAATGGCAGCGACGACCTCCAGCGCGTAGCGAACGCGGTTCTCGAACGAGCCGCCGTACTCGTCGGTGCGCTGGTTGAGGATGGCCGAGCACAGCGAACCTACCAGGCGGTCGCCGTGGACCTCGATGGCGTCGATGCCGGCCTGCTGCGCGCGAGCGGCCGAGGCGGCGATAGCCTCCTTGATCTGGGTGAGCTGCTCCACACTCGCCTCGTTCACAAAGTGCTGCATGTCGTGGTGCAGCTTGGCGTAGGCCTGGTTGCGGATCTCGTTGGACTCGGCCATCTTGGCGGCAAAGGTCTCCTCGTCGCCGGCGGCCTTGGCCTCCTGCGCGGCCTTGGCGGCGGCCATGGATCCCATGACCATGCGGCCGACACCGGGCACGTCGTACTCGGGGTGGAACAGCTGCAGCGCGACCTTGGCGCCGTGCTTGTGGACGGCATCGGCCAGGGCCTTAAACGTGGGGATTTGGGCGTCGGTCGCCAGCTTGGGCGTGGGGCTTGCGGTCATGACGGGAGCAACGTCGCCGATGACGATGTAACTCACGCCGCCACGGGCCAAGCGCTCGTAAAAAGCCAGGCTGCGCTCGCCAATGGAGCCGTCACGCTCCTCGTAGCCGGTGGTCAACGGCGGGAACATAATGCGGTTTTTGAGCTCAAGGGGGCCAACCGTAATGGGCTGAAGCAGCTTGGATGCAGGTGCGGTCATGGACATTCCTCTCTTGTAGGCGCGGCGGCGATGATGCCGCGTAGTTGTCTAGAGGATATGGCATGGGAATACAACAGCGCAACGGAAATCGGCGGACAGCAGGTAGCGGCAGGTGGATGGGGCAGGGCGGCCCGCCGGTTTATCTCAATCTGTAACAGTTAGGCCCACTTTTGGCCTCCACCTGTTACAGATCAAGACATTCCCCTCGGCCCATCCTCAACAATCTCAATCCGTAACATCTAGGCCCGCTTTTGACCCCTACCCGTTACAGATTGAGATTTTGTTTGAGATTTGCCGAGGGACTATATCCACGCGTCATCGAAGCCACTGCGACAGAGGTGCGACATTACTGCGACAGAGGTGCGACATTACTGCGACAGAGGTGCGAAATAGATCGACCACCTTACCTTATCGTGTAGAACTGTTTTGGGTCGTTATGGGAGGAGCCGTGCCATTCGAGCAGCCCGTCTTCCTCAATTAACTTACCAAGCACCCGGCTTGCTGTACGGCGATTTCTCCCGATGTGCGCTGCAAGCTCCCTTGCTGTCACCCTTCCGTTCGCAAAGGCCAACCTGACGGCGGCGAGCTCATACTCCCCCAATGAGGCGATCACCTCCGGTGATACCTTGTCCTCGAGAGCCTCGCTTCTCCTTACGGTTCTGGCAACGATATTGTTCTCAAGCGTTAGCTGAACCCTTGCCCCATCAGGTTCCGTGTAGACCGGATCATTGAGCAGAGAGTTTTGCATCTCGGTATAAATGCGCTTGACGCCCTCGTTTAGCTCCCGAACCCAACCGAATTCAACCAGCGTGCGCGCGATGCGTGGGTTGCGCGAGTAACGAGTGGTCCTCATGTTGTCGAGCGTCACGATATTGGGAAGCGCGCCTGGACTGATGATTTCCAAACGGTCGTCGAACATCGAGACCCGGATGTAGTCGCCGCGGAACGAGTAGTCGCGATGTGTCACCGCGTTGACCAAGCCCTCGAACCAGGCGAACTCAGGATACTCAGGCACGGTCTGGAATTTCCCGTCGGGCCCCAGGAACTGAAATTCGCGGAGCATGCTCGAGATGAGTTCGTAGGCGTCTTGGATCACCTTAGGCAGCGGCCCACAGAAGCTTCGTTCTTTCGTGATGTTGAGACGCTCGCCCGTCTCCATTTTGACGCCGTCGTAGCGCAGGACACGGACTCGCGCCTGTGGCATCATCGCGGACGGATCCAGCGCGAATAGCAGGGCTCCAGCAACGGTCAGCTTTCCGTCACGCATAAAACGACGACTTCTAAGGACCTGCTCGTCGGAAACTTCGGTTCCAAGAATCCCTTTGTAGCGATCAAGCACTTCATGGTCCACGTCATCTAGGGAGGAATCCTCAACAAGCTCGTCCTCGAAGATTCTCTGCCCCTTATCGTACTCGAGGGCAAATACCTGTTCGCGGCTGAGCCTCACGCTCTTGTC
>URWS01000197.1 GCA_900551605.1 uncultured Collinsella sp.
CGAGATTCGCCTTAGTCTCGTGGGCTCGGAGATGTGTATAAGAGACAGATCTGCGAGCGCGTGCTCATGGACGTCATGTACGACTTGCCGGAGCACAGGGGCGCCACCTCCGTCACGGTGCGCGCGAGCGATATCGCCGGTGAGACGCGCCCCGAGATCGTCGAGATCGCCGACGCGCTCGACGCCGGACTGCCCGTCGATCAGATCACCTATATCAACGGCACCGTCTACCGCACCAGCTCGCTCGACGAGGTCTACGACTACGACCTGCTGCCCAGCTGGGACGACCTTACCGCCGACAAGCTCAACTACGCGCGCAGCTTTAACGTGCAGCAGCAGAACATGGACCCCATCACCGGGCATCGCCTGGTAGAGCCCTACCCCAACAGCGTCTATGTGGTGCAGAACCCGCCGTCGGCGACGCTCACCACCGACGAGATGGACGAGGTGGCCGAACTCCCCTACGCACGCGATTGGCACCCCGATTACGACGCAGCGGGCGGCGTGCCGGCCTTTGCCGAGATCAAGTTTTCAATTAGCTCCAACCGCGGCTGTTTTGGCGAGTGCTCGTTTTGCGCCCTCACCTTCCACCAGGGCCGCGTGCTGCAGATGCGCAGCCACGACTCGATCATGCGCGAAGCCGAGCTACTCACGCACGACCCCGAGTTTAAGGGCTACATCAACGACGTGGGCGGACCGACGGCCAACTTTAGCCGCCCTGCCTGCGACAAGCAGCTTAAGCACGGCGTGTGCAAGAACAAGCGTTGTCTATGGCCGAGCGTGTGCAAGAACATGGTGGTCGACGAGAGCGGCTACACGCAGCTGTTGCGCGACCTGCGCCAGCTGCCGGGTGTCAAGAAGGTCTTTGTCCGCAGCGGCATCCGCTTTGACTACACCATGGCGGATGCCTCGGACGAGTTTTTGCGCGAGCTGCTGGAACACCATGTCTCGGGCCAGCTCCGCGTGGCACCCGAGCACGTGAGCGACGCGGTGCTGTCTGTGATGGGCAAACCGAGCCGAGCCGTCTACGATGCGTTCTGCCGCAAATTTGAACGCCTGAACCGCGAATACGGACTCAAGCAGTATGTGGTACCATACCTGATCTCGAGCCACCCCGGTTCAACTATGAAGGAAGCTGTGGACCTTGCGGAGGCCGTACGCGACATGGGCTACATGCCCGAACAGGTGCAGGATTTCTACCCCACGCCGTCCACCATGTCGACCTGCATGTACTACACCGGCGTGGACCCACGCACCATGCGGCCGATCTACGTGGCCCGCGACCCGCACGAGAAGGCCATGCAGCGTGCGCTCATCCAGTATCGCAAGCCCGAGAACTACAAGCTTGTGCGTGAGGCACTGGAGAAGGCCGGCCGCCGCGATCTGATTGGCTACACCAAGCATTGTCTGATTCGTCCCGTGCCCCCGCGCCCGGGCGAGACATCTACTGGCGGTGGGCATGGAACCGGCAAGAAGGGCGGAAAACCACCTGGCGGTGGCGCTGGCAAGGGACCCAAAGGCAGCAAGGGGCATGGCGGCATGTCGCGTGCGCAAAACACCGCAGGGCGCAATCGCGCGGCCCAGGGGCGTCAGGGCGCCAACGGAGGCGGACGCCGCAACTAGGGCAGCGGTGCGCTCGCTGCGTCCATCCCACACGCGTTGCGCAGCGAGCGCATTGCCTCAACGAGGATGACGACGGCGATCGCGACCGTAATTGCCACGTCGAGCGGCGTGTTCACAAACCAGAGCAACGTCATGAGATACGACCCGGCATTAAAGGCAAAGTGCAGCAGGATCGTGTAGCGGAGCTTTCCGGTCGTCACGAGCACCCAACCGAAGATGAGGCCGGCAGCACCCGCGTAGCAACCCTGCACCCAATTCATGTGCATAAAGCCAAAGATGGCCGCCTGCAGCACAATCGCCGCGGCGATACCCCACGTGCTTGGGGCCGCCCAGGGCACCATGGCGCCGTCCTGCGCGCTCGCACGACGCCGGCGCTTCCAAAGTGGGCGGCACTGCGGATTAAACGCTCGGAGCGAAAACTCAAAAATAATGCCGCGCACCAGCAACTCTTCACAAAATGGGGCGCCGAGCACCGTAGTCAGGACGGCGAGATAGCTGGTGTCGCCCATGCCTGTTTCCTCGACAAGTTCGCTGTAATCGGCCGCCGCCTCGGGCAACAGCGACAGCACGGCGTCGGTCACGTAGCCAACGACCACCTGCAGGGCAAGGCCGATCACGATAACGCAGGCGATGCGCCTCCATGCTTTGCCTGCTCCCCCGCCAAGCGGACGCTCGTCCTGCCAGCGCGCCATAAACGAGCGCGGCCACAGATAACGCCACCACAGCAGCGCCATCAAAAACGACGCCGTCTGAGCGGCAGCCTGGAACCATTGAATATCGAGATTGTCGATCGGATAGCCCGTCAGCACCGACACGGCATCGAGAACTGAAAACAGGACCGCGCTCAGGGCTATATCGGCAGCGACAACGCCAAAACAGGCAAGCGCCCAAATCATCGCATTGAGCATGCCAACCTCCTCAAAACCGTTCCCTAGTTCTACCACAACTCGGCAGAGAGCTGATCCCATGGGGACGGAGGAAAACGGATCACTTATTGATGAGAATCGGGCGCAGTGCCAAAGGCCCCGCTGGGCGAAATGTCGAACGGAAAGGTGCCGCAACGATTGAACGCGGCGATAAACATGCGGATGGCGTTGGACGGCGTGGTGCCTACGAGTTGGGTTGCCGCCGCGAAGGCCGCCTTCTCCTCGGGCAAGACCTTCGCGACAACCGGGGTCATGTGTTCTGCCATGGCGCTTCCTTTTTGAAACGACGGTGGTGCGGATAGATGCGGGCCACGCGGCTGGGCGACGGGCTGTGAAGGCAACCCGATTGGCCCGCATCTGGAGTTTGTTTCTACGGCGTTGGTATTACTTGGTATTCCTAAGTATTACCCCGCAGATAGAATACCATACCCGACCCCATGGAGACGGAGAAAAACGGATCATTTTGTTGCTGAATAAGTATTTAGAGCGTGATGATGTCCGAGATATTGAGGGCCCGAGCGTCGGCGACATCGTGCGTGGCAAGCAAGAGCGTGCGGCTGTCGAGCAGGTCGAGCACAGCCTCGGCCGTCGCATCGCGCGCGGAGGCGTCCAGGCCGGTAAAGGGCTCATCCAGAATGACGGCACAGCCACCACACAGCAGGGCTCGAGCGATCTCGACGCGACGGCGCTGCCCGCCCGAAAGCTCAGCCACACGAGCATGAACATCGACCCCCGGCACCAGCAGGCGCAGCAGGGCCGCAGCGCTCGAGGCGTCCACGCGTGCATCGGCGCACACCAGCACGTTATCCAGGGCAGAAGCATCCTCGACTAGGCGCACATCCTGAAACACCATGGAACACGGCGCGCATTCCCCCGCAGCCAGCGCAAGCAACGTCGACTTGCCCACACCCGAGGCGCCCATCACGCAGGTGCGCCCACCGGCGGGTACACAGAGCACCAGTCCGTCGAGCGCCGGCGCCCAGGGCGCGCGATCGCCCACGGCAAGCGCAAGCTCCGCTGCAGCGCCATCGCTCGCAGCCCCCGCACGCCCGCGGCCACCGCGCCCATGCGCCCGCACGGCAGTACGCCACGCCACGGGCCCCGAAGCCCGCAGCAACCACACCAGCACGCGCTCGCATGCCCACGATGCTGCCACGACCAGCACGGTCCACGCCAGCAGGTCAGCCGTCTCGATGAGCAGCTTCGCCTGATAGATGCGCTCGCCCACGGTGCCCGCCGCCATGCCGATCAACTCCGCCGCCACGCCGGCCTTCCAGCTCATGCCAATCACGGCGCAGGCACACGAAAGCACAAACGGCAGGACCTCGCGCCAGGTATGGGCGCAAAACAGACGCCAACCCCGCACGCCATGCAGACCTGTCTCTTATACACATCTCCGAGCCCACGAGACTAAGGCGAATCT